>JAUNHN010000036.1:2374-19886 GCA_030523915.1 Capnocytophaga sp.
CATTATATCCCATTTTATCACTTCGCATATTTTGAATATCGAGCTGAACGGTACGTTTACTTACCATATCGTCTTTTCCCTCATACTCATAAAGAGCATCAGAACAAGCCTCGATTAAATCCTCTAACGTCCATCGTCTGTGAGTATTACGCAAACAAGTATCGATGGTTTTGTATCGAATAAGAGCATTTTTATTGGTAGCCATAACTTTATTTGACTATTAAAAAGGTAATTTCAAATCGACTGTAACTTTATCACCTACGAAAAAATCAAGCACTCCTCCACCAATATCGAATGTATCTAAAGAAAGGGTAAAGTTCATTTTTAGGAATTTTTCTCCATTTTCATTTATCACAGAGAAAGGGATTTCTTTGGTTTCTGTTTTTCCTTTAATAGTAATTTCAAAGACACCTATATATTTGTTATTTGAAGTATTATTAGCATCTGAAATAGCATTCACTTTGCGAGATTTTACTTGTATTTGAGGATATTGTTCACTATCGAACCACGTGGAACTTTGCAGGTGAGCGTCTCTTTTAGTGTTATTGGTGTTTATACTTGTAACTTCGGCTGTTCCAGCAATAGAACTGGCAAGGTCAATAGTATAAGTAAACTTTTTAAATTCGCCTTTTACGGTTGAAAGTCCTTTTTTTACACTGAAAGCTATCTTTCCTTTTTGTGAATTTTGTGCAGATAGCATATTTACTGCATTTGTAAATACTAAAATAGTAAAAATCATTAATACATTTCTGGAAATTGTTCTCATTGTGTTCATTATTAGTTTGTTTTAAATTTTTTTAATTCCACAAAGAAAATAAAAAGAAAAGAATTATACAAACCTTGTGGAAATATTATCTGCTGGAAATACTACATCTTGATAATTTTCTGTACAAATATTTGGAAAATAGCTATTTTTTTTTAACCTTTGTGCTAATTCAATTTTAATTTATTAAACATTATGAAGATATTAGTCTGCATCAGTAGCGTTCCTGACACTACCTCGAAAATAAATTTCACAAATGAAAATCGCAAGTTTGATCCTAATGGCGTTCAATTTATCATCAATCCCAATGATGAATTCGGGCTTACGAAAGCCATTATGTTAAAAGAAAAGTTAGGAGCTTCTATCACATTAATTAATGTAGGAACTCCCGAAACAGAACCAACTTTACGCAAAGCATTTGCACTCGGAGCAGATGATATTATACGTATCAATGCCCCTGCCCACGACGGATTTTTCGTGGCTACACAAATAGCAAAAGTAGCGAAAGAACAACATTTTGACCTAATTATTACAGGTAAAGAATCCATAGATTATAATGGCGGAATGGTAGGCGGAATGGTAGCTGCCTTGTTAGATTATCCTTTTATCAATAAATGTATTGCTTTAGAAATCAATGCGGGGCAAGTTTCGGCTGAGCGTGAAGTAAGTGGAGGAAAAGAAAAAATATCTACAAAACTTCCTTTGGTTATTGCAGGACAGAAAGGATTAGTAAATGAAAAAGATTTACGAATTCCTAATATGCGAAACCTTATGGCTGCTCGTACCAAACAAATTACTGTAATTGAGGCGGATAACCAAAATCATCATACAGAGATAGTTTCGTTTGAGAAACATCCTGCCAAAAATCCCGTGAAAATGATTTCACCAGATAATTTAGATGAACTTATCGATTTATTACATAATGAAGCCAAAGTAATATAATACAAAAGGGTGAATATCAACTATTAAAATTCAAAATTTTGTTTTAAAAAAATATACAATATGTCAGTACTTATATACATCGATTCTGAGAATGGAAAAATAAAAAAATCGGCTTTTGAAGTAGCTTCTTATGCAAAAGCTCTTGCTAACAAACAAGGTACTTCAGTCATAGCAGTTGCAATTAATGTTAATGAAGCTACCGAATTAGAAACTTATGGAGTGAGTAAAGTTATCAATATTAAAAATGAAAAACTAAATCATTTCTCGGCTAAAATGCACGCTATGGTTTTGGAACAAGTAGCTGTAAAAGAAAAAAGTACAGTAATTGTGCTTAGCTCTTCATCGAATGCAAAAGCCATAGCTCCGTATTTGGCTGTTCGTCTGCAAGCGGGTTATGTACCTAACGTAATTTCTCTACCTGAGAGCAATGATGATTTTGTGGTGAAAAACAATGTTTTTTCAAATAAAGCTGTCGGCTTTACTAAAATAACTACGGACAAAAAAGTTATCAGTTTGGCAGGAAATGCTTATGGAATAATAGAGAGTCCTATAACTTGCTCCGTAGAAGATTTTATACCTTCGCTTACTGATAATGATTCTGATATTACCATAAATAGCATTGAGAAAAATAATGGAAAAGTATCACTTGACGATGCTGCAATAGTGGTATCGGGGGGGCGTGGACTAAAAGGTCCTGAAAATTGGGGAATGATAGAAGAACTTGCCGAAGTACTCGGTGCAGCAACGGCTTGTTCTAAACCAGTAGCCGACATGGATTGGCGTCCGCATCAAGAACACGTTGGTCAAACGGGAAAACCCATAGCTGCCAACCTATACATTGCTATTGGAATTTCAGGAGCAATTCAGCATTTGGCTGGAGTAAATGCTTCAAAAGTAAAGGTGGTTATAAATACCGATGAGAATGCCCCTTTCTTTAAAGTTGCCGATTATGGTGTAGTAGGAGATGCTTTTGAAGTAGTTCCCAAATTAATCGAAAAATTAAAGGTTTTTAAAGGTTAAGGAGTTTATAAATAGCATATTATAGAAAAGCTATCCGCAACAAGGATAGCTTTTTTTATTATAAAATTCTATTCTCTTAACACAGTATTTTGGGAAAAAATAAGCGAAATTAATATCAAAATAGATTATGAAATTCCTCTTTCTCGCACCATAAATTTATGTAACCCATTCTGATAACTGTACTCTATGCTTAAATTTGGTGTAGTATCGATGATGGTTTTCACTATCGAAAGCCCCAAACCTGTCGAGGTACTGTCCTGATTCGATTTGTAAAAACGATTGAAAATCAGGTTTTTGTCTAACGATTTTGCTTGAACAGAAGTATTTTGCAACGAAAAACCGTTTGCAAATATTTCAAACTGAATAAAGCCTCCATTTTTGTTGTACTTAATGGCATTTCTGAGCAAATTAGAAACCAAAATATACGCCAAATTTGGGTTGATTTCGGTTATAAACGATTCTTTTTCAACGATTTCGGAGCGAATTTCCTTAAACGCCATCATATCAGAAAAATCTTCCCAAATCTTTCTGATAACTTGGCTGAAATTCACAGATTCTCTTTCCAAATACTGATTGTTTTCAATTCTGGAAAGCGTCAATAACGATTTGTTTAACGTTACCAATCGGAGCAATGTCTGTTTAATGTTGTTGAGTTCGACCAACTTTTCTTCGCCCAAATTTTCGTCTTCCATCAAAATTTCTATCTTGTTAATAGCCACAGCCAGAGGTGTTTGCAATTCGTGCGAAGCGTTTTCTATAAACTGTTTTTGATTTTGAAACGCTTGCTGATTTCGGTCAATCATCCGTTCAATTTCGTTTTTGAGCAATCTAAATTCGTGTATGTCCGTAGCCGTATTTTCCTGCTGATATTCTTTGCCAAATTGGTACTTCCGAAGATTTGTAAGTATCTGATAGAAAGGCTTCCACGTTTTTCTGAGCATCACATTATTGATAATGACGATACTCGCCACAATCACAGCATACAAAATCAACAAGGCAAAGAGCAAATTCTGAACAAATTCACCTTCTTCTACCATAGAAGTCCTGATTTCGAGGCGTTTAGGAAATCCTTCTTTGTCCATAAAATAGGTTTCCAACACGCGATAAGGCTCATAATCTTCTTCGTATTCCATATAAAACAACTCATTTCGGAAGAAATTTCCTTCTTTGTACTGTTGCATTTCGATGGAAGTAATTCGATATTGATTAAAGTCAAATTCGCTGACTTTCAAAGCATTATCATTTACATAAGCCTCCCGAATGATTTGTATTTTGAGGTTTTTTAGCCCGTCATCAATATTGTCGTAAATCTCTTCTCTCAAAAAAGTATAAAAAAGAGCTGCCCACACGGCAATGATAATCAAAAAAGCCGATACGAGGTATTTTAAGGTGTAATTTCTAAGCGAAATACTCATTTTTTTATGGATTTAATTTATTGATTTACACTAATTTATATCCAATTCCGTACACCGCTTGGAAATCAATTTCGGCTTGATGTTCTTTGAGTTTTTTGCGGAGGTTTTTTATCTGCGAATAGATAAAATCCAGACTGTCGGCTTGGTCGATGCTGTCGCCCCAAACTGCTTCGGCAAGGGTTGTTTTTTGGAGCGTTTTTTCGGGGCGAATCATAAAATAATAGAGCAAATCAAACTCTTTTCGGTTGAGGTTCATTGGAGTTTGCCCTACGAAAACGATTCTGTCTTCGGGGTAAATTTTTACGTTTTTGTAAATGATAAAATTTTCTCCGTTTTGGTTTTTCTGCCGAATTGCAGATTTAATTCTGGAATGTAACTCCAATAGGTTGAATGGTTTAGCTAAATAATCGACCGCACCCAAATCCAGCCCAAGTACTTTATCTTCTACCGAATCTTTTGCCGAAATAATTATCACAGCATCTTTTTTCTGCATTTTTTTTATTTCTTTGAGCAAATCTATTCCGTTTCCGTTCGGAAGCATAATATCTAAAAGAATGCAGTCATAATCGTACACTCCCGCTTTGTTAATACCTGATATATAATCTGTTGCGGTTTCTACGATGTATTTTTCGTTTTCTAAAAATTGCTTTAAGGTTTCGAGCAACGTAGGTTCGTCTTCGATGATTAATATTTTCATAGTTAAATCCTTTAAAAAGCCAAATATAGCCCAAGATTTTGGAAAAAGTTAGGCAAAGAAAATTTTTGTTGTAAAAAACTTTATTGAATAGCTAATTTTGTAGTTAAATTTTAGATATTGAAAAAATCCTAAGCCGAAAGACTTAGGATTTTTTAACGCACTAACACTACTAAGATTATAGGTTTATCGTAATCTATCTGCTGATTTTACAAGGTCTTCATCCCGTCGGATAGCCTTATTGGCTAAAAACAAAAAAACGATAGAAAGAACGGGTAAGAAAATCCCAACACCTTTCTCAGAAATTAAATTTTCTCCAGATGACGTTAGCACTCGATATACAAATATTCCTAGTAAAGTAATATTTATAAGAATATTCAGTCTGTTAAAAACAAACTGAGTTTGTCTTGTCTTGAATTTAAAAATAGTATAAACCGCCAAAATAGCCGATAATCCGAATAAAATTCCACTAAAAATATCGTTTTTATATGCAAAAATAACTGTATTACCTTGCGTATACAATGATAAAGCCCACGGGAGTATGCCTCCGATAATGGCTACTATTAGCATATAAATACTTTGTATTCTCTGAATCATAGTCTAAATTTTGACCGTGCAAACCTACGAAAAATTAACATATTTCCAAAATAAATCCAATTTTTTTTCTTTCAAAATGAAAAAATAATGGGATAATAAAAACTAAGTAGGAATTATGAAAAAAAAATCGTAGTTTTGCGTTTTACTTTGAAGAAACCAAAGCAAGTTAAATAATTTTATGGAGGTAAGTAAACGATATGCACAACGTGGAGTTTCGGCAGCAAAAGACGATGTGCATAATGCAATAAAGAATATTGATAAAGGACTTTTTCCGAAGGCTTTTTGTAAAATAGTTCCTGATTTTTTGACTAACGATGATGACTATTGCCTAATTATGCACGCAGATGGTGCTGGGACAAAATCATCATTGGCGTATGTGTATTGGAAAGAAACAGGTGATTTATCTGTCTGGAAAGGCATCGCTCAAGATGCTCTTATTATGAATATTGATGATTTGCTATGCGTTGGGGCGGTTAGTGATATTATGCTTTCTTCCACCATTGGGCGAAATAAAAACTTGATTCCCAAGGAAGTAATATCAGCAATCATTAATGGGACAGAAGAGTTAATCGCAGAATTGAAAACTTTTGGTATAACGATTCATTCTACAGGAGGTGAAACAGCAGATGTAGGTGATTTGGTGCGTACTATCATTGTGGATTCTACCGTTACAGCTCGTATGAAACGAAGCCAAGTGATTGATAATGCGAATATTAAAGAAGGAGATGTTATTGTAGGATTAGCTTCATTTGGACAAGCAACCTATGAGAAAGACTATAATGGCGGTATGGGAAGTAATGGTTTAACTTCGGCTCGGCACGATGTTTTTGCAAAATATTTGGCAGAGAAATACCCAGAAAGTTTTGATGCTTCTGTTCCAACCGATTTAGTTTATTCGGGAACAAGGAAATTAACCGATGTTATTGAAAAAGCACCAATTAATGCAGGAAAATTGGTTCTTTCGCCTACACGCACATACGCTCCAATAATTAAGAAAATACTTGAAAAATATAATTCATCGCAAATTCACGGAATGGTACATTGTAGCGGTGGAGCTCAGACTAAAATATTACATTTCGTAGATAACTTACACATTATCAAGGATAATTTGTTTGAAGTTCCGCCATTATTTAAACTCATTCAGCAGGAATCAAAGACCGATTGGAAAGAAATGTACCAAGTTTTTAACTGTGGACACCGAATGGAACTTTATGTTCCGCAGGAAATTGCAAACGATATTATAATGATTTCAAAAAGTTTTAAGGTTGATGCTCAGGTAATAGGTCGCGTAGAGAAATCTGATGTTAAGAGATTGACAATCAGCAGTTCGTATGGAACTTTTGAATATTAACAATGAAATTATGGACACTAAAAGTAACAAATCGTTTTGGAGAGGAATATATTTCGGCATTATTACAGGAATTGTGATAGCAATTTGGTTGCTTATTAAAGAATAAAAATTAACAGAACTGCCTACGTAGGGCAGTTTTTTATTTTTAAATATATGAAAATCAATATACAAACAGATATTCGGTGGGCATTCTTTTACTTTTTGGTAGTGGTTTGTTTAGGCTTTTTTTTACGACTGACGTATGTAATTCCGATGCCTTTTGAATACAATTATCGATATTTGCTACACGCACACTCACATACAGCTTTTCTGGGTTGGATTTATGTACTACTTACCGCACTTATCAGCAGGGAATTTTTTTCTATAAAAGATGAAAAAATATATCGAAAATGGTTTTATTTTACACAAATTGCTGTATTAGGAATGCTTTTTACTTTTCCTTTTCAAGGATATGGTGTTTTTTCTATTATTTTTTCATCTATTTTTGTGTTTTTATCATACTATTATGCTTATTTTTTCTTTAAAAAATCTGAATTAAGTAATTTGGAAGAAAAAAAAATAAAACAACGTATGAATATTTCATATTGTTTTGTGAAAATGGGTGTTTTTTATCTTATTTTATCAAGTTTAGGTATTTGGGCGATACCTTTTTCGATAATAAAATTTGGTAAAGATTCGGATTTTTATCGAGCTTCCATTGCATTTTTCTTACATTTTCAATATAATGGATGGATACTATCGTCGCTTATGGGATTATTTATTCGGTGGTTTCGATGGGAGTTGCGGTATCCTTCGCTACTAAAAAAAATATTTTACGGCTTCCAAGTAGGTGTATTGGGTACATTAGTGATTTCGTGGTTAGGAATTTTTCCTTTGACGGAATTTTATCTTGTTGGAGGAATTTTTACAGTAATTTGGTTGTGTATTTTGTTTGTAATCAGTTATTTGTATTTTTTCAAAAATAAACAAAAATCATTTTTAGGAAGTTTATTTTTATTATTTTTTGTTCTGAAGTTATGTGTTATGCTTTTGGGACTTATTTTGAGAGAAAATAACATATTTAATAATCCAGATTTGATAATCAGTTACTTACATCTGAATTTTTTAGGAATTATTAATATAGGACTATTGTTTTTTCTTGCTGTTTATAAGTTGTTGATATTTAATAAATTATCTATTTATTTGTACCTTTTGGCTTTTATTGTTACTGAAATACTTATTGTGTATAAAGGTTTTTTCTTGTGGTTTGATTTGCCTTTTTTGGAAAATTATTTCCAATATTTAACTTTGGGTAGTAGTTTATTTTTGATAGTGGCGTTATATTGGGTGGTTAGGAGTGTTAAAATTAGAAAAATATAAAAAATACACTTGTTTTTTTGTTTTGTATTTAATACTTTTGTTAAAAATTCTTATGAAATGAGAAAAAATGCTTTTTTACTGCTATGTGGCTTATTTTCAATAAGTTTTTATGCTCAATTATTGCGACATAATTTTGACGAGCGTGGAGATACTTATATTCAAGGTTCTGTCAGAGGGCAATTTTGGACAAGATATGTGGAAACAAATCTAGGTACGACTATAAACGGAGAGCCTGTTAATAAGGTATTTGACTTTTCTATAAGACGTTATCGAGTTGGTTTTCAGGCTCAAATAAATAAAGATTTGTTTTTCTTTATGTTGATGGGGAATAACAATATTAATCAGAAATCATTGCGGACTAATGATTTTCGATTGCTTGATTTTTTGGCTCAATATACATTTGACGAAAAATTTACTTTGGGAGTAGGGAAGATGATTTTTGCTGGGGCTGGACGTTTTGTAGCGTTTTCGAATGGTTCAATGTTAAACTTAGACCCAGCTGTACATCAGCTATTTACATTGAATCATTATGATGATGTAGGTCGAAATTTGGGTGTTTTTGCCAAAGGACAATTAGGAAAAATAGATTATAATATTTCCTTACAAAGTCCTGCTTCTCCTACAGAATCACAGGTTCAGGAGTTTGGCTATGCACAAAATAAAGCTCATTTTTATACTTCATCTTATATAAAATATGAATTTTGGGATAATGAAAGTAATAAAAATCCGTATAGTGGGGGAGTAGGTACGTATATTGGAGCTAAAAAAGTGTTAAATTTAGGTTTGGGATATGCGTATCAGGCTAAAATGCTTCAAAAAATAGAAAATAATACTACTATTTATGATGATTATCGTAATTTAGGAGTGGATTTATTTATAGATATGCCTATTTCTGATAAAAATGAAGCTATTACAGCTTATTTAGGGTATAATAATATTCATTTGGGAGAAAATTATGTGCGAAATGTGGGTGTAAATAGTATTTTTGATACTTCGGGGACATCTTTTAATGGAGGAGGGAATGCTTTTCCTGTGGTAGGGACAGGTAATGCGTTTCTTTTACAATGCGGTTATTTGCTACCAAAATCAGAAAAGAATAAAACGCGATATCAGCCTAATTTCGGTTGGAAATACGCTAATTTTCACGGATTAAATCAAAGCGTAAATTCCTATGCCTTAGGACTTAATGTATATTTTAACGGACATAAAAGCAAACTTACTTTCAGTTACCATAATCGACCTATTTTTGATACAACCGACAAAAAAGTGAGTAATAGAAAAGGTACGTATGTGATTCAGTATCAAATAGAAATATAGAATAAGGCTGTCTGAAAAAAAAATCAAGTAACCTTTATTTTTGGCTTAAAATTTCCAAAATTTGTTCTGTATGATTTTTGGTTTTCACTTTGTCAATTATATGTGTAATTATTTGATTTTCATCTAAAATAAAAGTTTTTCGGAGGATTCCATCAAACTCCAATCCCATAAATTTTTTTCTCCCCCAAACACTAAATAACTCAATGATTTGCTTGTTTTCATCGGCAATTAATGGAAAGTTCAAGTTATTTTTAGTTGAAAAGTTTAATTGCTTTTTTACAGAATCAGCACTAATACCGATAAGTTCGTACCCTTTTTCTTTTAGGAGTGTATATCCATCGCGTAGACTACACGCTTCGGCTGTACAACCTGGTGTACTGGCTTTGGGATAAAAAAACACAATAAGTTTTTTACCTTTGTAATCAGAAAGTTTTATTGTATTTCCATTTTGGTCGATACCTTGAAATTCTCGGACTTTATCTCCTATTTTTAGCATATCCATTTAAAAATTAGTTTTAATTATTTGGTAATTAATGAATTAATTTCATTTCATCTGTTTTTTGTTTGCTGTGAGTAACTTGATTTCTTTATTTGAGATTATACCTTTTGGGAATTTTTGCATAAAAATCATTACTACTATTTTTTCAAAAATGTTTAATCAAAAAGGGAACAGCAAAGGTAATATAAAAATCATTACAATTCCCATAATTATTTGTAAAGGAAGCCCTACTTTTACATAATCCATAAAAGTATATCGCCCAGCAGACATAACAAGAGCATTAGGAGGTGTGGAAAATGGAGAAGCAAAACACATACTTGCCCCCACAGCCACTGCAAATAGAAATGCTTGAGGATTTAGCCCTAATGACACAGCCGACTGCAATGCAATAGGAGCTAAAAGTACCGCCGTAGCCGTATTACTGATAAACATCGTCATTAATGAGGTCGTGAAATAAATACCAGCCAATAGCACATAAGGACTGTATCCACCCAAATTCCCTACCAAAACATTAGAAACCAGATTAGAAACGCCTGTTTTTTCTAATGCTAACGCCATCGGGAGCATTCCTGCAATAAGCACTACACTTTCCCAATTGATGGTTTTGTAAGCGGCTTCCACATTTCGTAAAGCTCCCGAAATCACCATTAAAAGGGAGGCTATTAGTACTGCTGTAACAGGAGCAATTGGGATAAAGTCAAACATCATAGCACCAATCATCATAATCATAATAAGAGCGGCTATGGGAGCTTTGTGTGTAAGGGTTACTTTTGAAGCCTCGGTCATAGGTTGTCCTAAAACTACAAGTTGGCTACGTTCGGCATCAAGTTTAGAGATGTGTTCCCAAGTTCCTTGAACGAGCAGAATATCACCCGAATACATTTTTTCATCTTTTAAATGTTGTAAAATATAGGTGTTTTTTCGCTGAATTCCTAAAATATTTAGCCCAAAATGTTCTCTTAGCTTAGAATCTTTTATGGGTAAATTTACTAATTTGGAAGCAGGCATAATAAGTACTTCGGCAATTCCTACTTCTTGAAAATTAAGAGATTCTGATTTTTTTTCTTCTGTTTGGTGAGCATCTAAAAGTAGGGCATTGTTCTGGGAAGTCATTCTCTGGATATTGTCAAATTCACCGCGGAGGTATAAAATATCACCTTCGTAAATTATTGTATTGGCATTTACGATTTCTTGGTTGGAGGTTTTGAAAAACGGATTATTTGTGGTGGATTTTCGGCGAATTTCTAATACTGAAATATGATATTTTTCATAGATATTTATCTCTTTGATAGATTTTCCATCGAAAGGTGAGTTTTTGTTAATCTGAACACGATATAAATTTTTAGAAAGCTGATATTCAGTAACTAAATCATATAATGATTTTCCCTTTTTTTTATTTTCGGTATCAGAACTTCCTCTTTTGGATAATAAAAATTTGCTTATTGGTATTAAAAAAAGCATTCCTACAAGAAGGCAAATAATTCCTACCGGTGTAAAAGAGAAAAAAGTAAGTTGTGGAAAACCTCCTTTAACAAGAACTTCATCAATAACAAGGTTAGGAGGCGTCCCGATAAGGGTCATCATTCCTCCCATACTACTGGCAAAAGCCATGGGCATTAGTAGTCGGCTGGTGTTAATATTGGAACTCATCGCCATGCTTACTACGATGGGAAGCATCAGTGCAACTGTACCCGTATTACTCACAAATGCTCCAATAAGTGAGGTAACTAACATAAGCAAAATAAAAAGTTTTATCTCGCTATTTCCTGCCAGTCGTAGGATTTTACTGCTAATCATTTTGGCAAGTCCTGTTTGGAAAATAGCTCCTCCTACCACAAAAAGCCCAATCATCATTATAACAACCGAATTGGAAAAGCCCGAAAGAGCCTCTTCAGGGGTAAGAATACCGAAAATTACTAAAAAAACTAAAGAACATAAAGCCACCAAGTCGGAACGAACTCTTCCGCTCATAAAGAATATGGCTGAAATCAGAAGAATGGTAAGAGTTATGTACATATTTTGTTAAAATTTTTTAGCGTTTTTTAGACCAAAATCTCAAAAATACTATTTCAAAATAGTGAATTTTAATCTCTTCAAAAGTAAGCAAAAAAAATAATATATCATAATTTTTTAATTTTTAATTGTGTTTATTTTTTTCATACCTTTGAACCCAAATAAAAATGAAAATATGACACCAATATTAAATCATCAGGATATTCAGCACAAAATCAGAAGGATAGCTTATCAAATTTATGAAACAAACTTAGATGAGACACAGATTATTTTGGCAGGAATTAACGGAAATGGATTTATTTTTGCAGAAAAATTACAGATAATTCTTTCCCAAATTAGTCCAATTAAGGTGATTTTGTGCAAAGTAAATATGAACAAAAAGAATCCACTTGAAGGAACTTCCACTTCCGTAGCTCCACAGCAATACGAAAATAGGGTAGTGGTACTCGTAGATGATGTTTTAAATTCGGGACAAACACTTATCTATGGAGTAAAACATTTTCTGGAAGTACCTCTAAAAAAGCTAATTACAGCCGTTTTGGTAAATCGAAATCATAAGAGTTACCCTATCAAAGCCGATTTCAAAGGTATTTCACTATCTACTTCAATGCAAGAACATATTAATGTGGATTTTACCGAAGGAAATTATATTGCATATTTGCAATAAGCTGAATATTAATGGATTAAAGTATATCGAAAAAACATATAACAAAACTGACATATTGGCATATAACCAAAAATGGCATAATTTTGTTTATATCTACGATGTTTTATATAAAAATCATTTCGATTATGAGTACAGAAAAAAATATACACGAAGAATCTATAAATGAGGAACAGCTTCAACAAGAGGATGTTACGTCGGAAAAAACATCTGAAACAATAGTTGATTCAACTCAAAACAGCTTTGAGGAAGAGCTTACAAAGGAAAAAGATAGATTTTTGCGTCTTTTCGCTGAGTTTGAAAATTATAAAAAACGTACTGCCAAAGAGCGTGTAGAGCTGTTTAAAACGGCTGGACAGGACATTTTGTCATCAATGCTACCTGTGGTAGATGACTTTGACCGAGCTTTGGCAGAAATTTCAAAATCAGGTGATGAAAATATGTTAAAAGGCGTAGAGCTTATCTATAACAAATTGATGGGAACGTTGAAATCTAAAGGTTTGGAAAAAGTAGAAGCAGTAGTTGGTGATACTTTTGATAGCGAAATCCACGAAGCTATTACACAAATTCCAGCTCCCTCAGAGGACTTAAAAGGCAAGATTATAGATGTAGTTGAAAAAGGTTACAAATTAGGAGATAAAATTATTCGTTATCCCAAAGTTGTTGTAGGTCAATAATTTACAATTTGATGAAAAAAGATTATTACGAAATATTAGAAGTTTCAAAATCAGCTTCTGCAGCCGAAATTAAAAAAGCATATCGGCAACAAGCCTTGAAATACCATCCCGATAAAAACCCTGGCGATAAAGAAGCCGAAGAGAATTTTAAATTGGCAGCCGAAGCCTATGAAGTACTCAGTGATGATAACAAACGAGCTCAGTACGACCGCTTTGGACATGCAGCTTTTGACAATGGAGGACAAGGATATCATTCTACAATGGATGATATTTTTAGTCATTTTGGAGATATTTTTGGAGGTCGTTTTTCAGGATTTTCAGGCTTTGGAGGTTTTGGCGGAGGGCAGCAAGTTCGTTTAAGAGGTGAGAATTTACGTGTTCGTCTTAAAATATCGTTGGAGGAAATTGTAAAAGGAACTGAGAAAAAAATCAAAGTAAAACGCAAAGTACAAGCCGATGGCGTTACATACAAAACTTGCTCCTCGTGTAATGGTACAGGACAAATAGTACGCCAGATACAAACAATGCTCGGAACGATGCAAACATCTAGCCCGTGTCCAACCTGTCACGGAAGTGGACAGGTTATAGATAATCGCCCTTCAGATGCTGATAGTCAAGGTTTTAAAGTGATAGAAGAAACCGTTAGTGTAAAAATCCCAGCGGGCGTAATGGGAGGTGTTCAATTAAAAGTAAATGGTAAAGGAAATGAAGCTCTAGGCAAAAATAGTATAGCAGGAGATTTACTTGTAGTCATTGAAGAACAAGAACATGAAACTCTCAAAAGAGAAGGCGAAAACTTGCATTATGACCTCTATATCAGTTTTGCTGAAGCCGTTTTGGGAGCCTCCAAAGAAATAGAAACTGTTACAGGCAAAGTACGTATTAAGCTGGAAGAAGGTATACAATCAGGGAAAATTCTCCGATTGAAAGGCAAAGGAGTTCCGAGTTTAAGTAGTTATGGTTCAGGTGATTTAATAGTTCACGTGAACGTATGGACACCTAAAAATCTTACAGAAAAACAAAAAGAGTTTTTTAGAGAAATGTTAGACGATGAAGGTTTTTCGCCTAAACCAGAAAAGTCTGATAAATCATTCTTTGAGAAAGTAAAAGAAATGTTTTCATAGATTTACATATTATTTATGTAATATTAAAAAAGTTGAAAGTTTTGTGAATTTTATTTTACAGACTTTCAACTTTGGTTTTTTATACATATATTTGCCGTTAGTTTAGTTCTTTTTTAGAGGAAGCTGGTATGGAATTTGATTTGTTTTTTTGTATATAAATAAAATCTACTTTTTCCATAAAATAAAAGAGTAAAAGTTTCAAAATTAATTTTTATAAAAAACATTATGAAAAAAATAAGTTTAATAGTATTTTTATTGGTGATTTTTTCTTGTAAAACAAATCCTTTTACAGGGAAAAGTACATTAAATTTTACACCCAATAGTACATTGTTCCCCATGGCATTTAGTCAATATTCTACTTTTTTGAAGGAAAATAAAGTAATCAAAGGAACACCCGAAGCAGAAATGATTAAAAGAGTGGGGGAACGTATAGCTAAAGCAGCTAAGTTATGGTTAGATACAAATGGTTATAAGGATTATTTGAAAGACTATAAATGGGAATATAATTTAGTAGAAAGCAAAGAAGTAAACGCTTGGTGTATGCCAGGAGGTGGAATCGTATTCTATACAGGAATTCTTCCTATTACTCAAACTGAAGCAGGTGTGGCTGTTGTTATGGGACACGAAGTAGCTCATGCTTTGGCAGACCACGGAGCTCAACGTATGAGTGCAGGAACTATTCAGCAATTAGGAGCTGTGGTAGGAAATATAGCTTTGCAAAATACTAAATATAAAGCATATACTAACGAGTTTAATGTGGCGTATGGAGTTACAACTAATGTAGCAGGAATGCTACCTTTTAGTCGTTCGCACGAAACGGAAGCTGATGAAATAGGAATCCAACTTATGGCAATAGCAGGTTATAACCCAGAGGAAGCTCCAAAACTTTGGAAACGAATGCAGGCTTCAAGCAGTAACTCTACTCCCGAGCTACTTAGTACACACCCATCAAGTGCTTCGCGAGTAGCTAATTTGGAAAGATTAGTGCCTCAAGCAAAAGCCGAAGCAGCAAAATTCGGAGTAACAAAATTTCAGTAAATAGTTGATTAATAATAATAATGAGGTAATTTAATTCGGTTTAAGTTACCTCTTTTTTATGAAATTTTTCTGTTGAAAGAAGAGTTTTTTGTATATTTGCTGACCTTATTTATAATAGCCTTCAAAATGAAAAAATCTGAAAAAGCACTATTCGTGATGGATACATTGGAACAGCTTTACCCCGAAATAACCATTCCGTTAGACCATAAAGACCCTTATACGCTACTTATTGCCGTTCTAATGTCAGCCCAAAGTACCGATGCACGAGTGAATCAAATAACTCCATTGCTTTTTGAAAAAGCTGATAATCCGTATGATATGGTAAAACTTTCGGTAGATGAAATTCGAGAAATCATCAAACCCGTAGGGCTTTCACCAATGAAGTCCAAAGGAATTTATGAATTATCTCATATATTGATAAATAAACATAACGGCGAAGTGCCTCGGAACTTTAATGATTTGGAAGCTCTACCAGCAGTGGGACATAAAACAGCAAGTGTAGTGATGTCGCAAGCCTTCGGGATACCAGCATTTCCTGTGGATACGCATATTCACCGACTGATGTACCGCTGGGGGCTTTCCAACGGAAAAAATGTAGTACAAACTGAAAAAGACGCAAAACGCTTATTTCCAGAGGAAAAATGGAATAAACTTCATATACAAATTATTCTCTACGGAAGGGAATACAGCCCAGCTCGCGGATGGAATATAGATAAAGATATTATTACAAAAACGATAGGAAGAAAAAGCATTTTCCCTAAAAAATAAATACAATGCTAAATTTACAATCACGTGATGAGAAGCACTTATGGCATCCTTATACCCAGCACCAAACGGCATCAAAACCATTAGGAATCGTTAAAGGGAAAGATGCCTTGCTTTGGGACGAAAACGGAAAGCAGTACATTGATGCTATTGCAAGTTGGTGGGTAAATCCGTATGGGCATAGTAATGAGCTACTTGCACAAGCAGCATTTAGACAACTTACTCAATTAGAACACGTTCTTTTTGGAGGATTTACACACGAACCAGCCGTTCTTTTAGCTGAAAAGTTAATAGAAATACTTCCTAAAAATCAGCAAAAAATATTTTTTTCAGACAATGGTTCTACCGCAGTGGAAGTAGCTATCAAAATGGCTATCCAATATTTTTTTAATAAAGGAGAAAAACGCCATACAGTTATTGCTTTTGAAAACGCTTTTCACGGAGATACTTTCGCAGCAATGGCTACTTCTGGGATTTCTTTTTTTACGGAAGCATTTAAAAATCAGTTACTTGAAGTTGTTCGTATACCTATTCCGATAGAAAATAAAGAAGCTATTTCCGAAGAAAAACTTATCAAAGCTATTGAAACTTATAATCCTGCTGCATTTATTTTTGAGCCTTTGGTGCAAGGAGCTGCTGGTATGCGAATGTATTCAGCCACAGCATTAGATTCTCTTTTGCAAATAGCTAAAAATAAAGGAGTTATTACTATTGCCGATGAGGTAATGACAGGCTTTGGACGTACGGGTAGAACTTTCGCTTGTGATTATTTAAACCAAATGCCAGATATTGTCTGTTTATCAAAAGCTCTTACAGGAGGAACAATACCGTTAGCGGTAACTTCTGCAACACAGCATATTTTTGATGCTTTTTATGATAAAGATGTAAATAAAGCACTTTTTCACGGACATACTTATACGGCAAATCCTACGGGTTGTACTATCGCTTTGGAGGCGATTAAAATATTGCAAACTGATGATTGTCAGTTAGATATAAGTAGAATAGAGGCAAGTCATAAACGTTTTGTGAATGAATTAAAACAAAATCCAAAAGTAGAAAATCCACGTTCATTAGGAGTCATTCTCGCTTTTGAAATAAAAACATCTGAAAACGTTGCATATTACGGAAATCTTCGCAACAAATTATATGATTTTTTTATTGAAAAAGGTATTATTTTGCGTCCAATAGGCAACACGGTTTATATACTTCCACCGTATGTGATTACCGATGAACAATTACAGCAAGTATATGATGTTGTTAATCAGGCAATGAAT
>JAUNHN010000037.1 GCA_030523915.1 Capnocytophaga sp.
CTAAAAGCTCAATAATCGGAGCTTTGAACTAAAATATCCGAGCTAAAACAGAAATTTTATAACATTTTCTCTGTCAAAAAGATAAAAATAACCTAATAACTCCCTCACAGAATCTCTTTTCAAATATTACGAATAACAATGTACAAGGAAAATTGCAGACGTATCGCGAAAAAAATTAAATATTTTTCATTTATGTATTAACTTTTTTGTTATTTTTGCTTGAAATTTTATCCTGAAACATACATTTATAAAAGAATAACATCATAATAATAATTAATTTAAAAAACATCTATATGAAAATACAAAATAGTATTTACTTAGGTATGGCAAGCCTCTTGATAGGCTGTGCAACTTCCAATAAGCAGATGTCATCTGAATGGAAGAGTTTCAGTGGCGACAAAACCATTGAACGCAAAGTAGATTCGGTTATGAAATTGATGACTTTGGAAGAAAAAATCGGGCAAATGACCCAGTTTGCTTCCAGCTGGACTACTACGGGTCCAACGGTTGCAGATGATTTTTTACCTTATTTGGAAAAAGGCTTAGTCGGAAGCGTATTTAACGCAGCTACGGTGGAAGGGCTTCGCAATATGCAGAAAATCGCCGTAGAAAAAACCCGCTTGGGTATCCCTATTTTGTTCGGTTACGACGTAATTCACGGCTATGAGACCATTTTTCCTATACCACTTGCTGAGGCTTGCTCGTGGAACTTAGAATTGATGAAACGTTCTGCTGAAATTGCTGCCGAAGAAGCTGCTGCTGACGGACAACATTGGACTTTCGCCCCGATGGTCGACATCGCAAGAGACCCTCGCTGGGGTCGTGTGATGGAAGGTGCAGGCGAAGACCCGTATTTGGGAAGTGAAATCGCCAAAGCCCGAGTTATTGGCTTCCAAGGAGGAACTGACTGGAAATCATTCAAAGAAAAACATACCCTTTTGGCGTGTGCCAAGCACTTTGCCGCTTACGGAGCTGCCGAATCGGGCAGAGATTACAATACTGCCGAGCTTTCCGAGCATACACTTCGCAATTTTTATATGCCACCGTACGAAGCTGCCAAAGAAGCTGGTGTAGCGACCTTTATGGCATCGTTCAACGAAATAAACGGAATACCTGCAACGGCAAATAAATGGCTGATGACCGATATTCTACGAGGCGAATGGGACTTTAAGGGCTTCGTAGTGTCCGATTACACAGGAATTAACGAGCTTGTCCCACACGGAATTGCCGCCGATGACAAGCACGCCGCCGAATTGGCTGTCAATGCAGGTGTGGATATGGATATGACGGGAGCTACGTATATTAAATACTTAATGCAGTCTATTAAAGAAGGGAAAGTTTCTGAAGCTACCATCGATGTCGCAGCTCGTAGAATATTGGAGATGAAGTTTTTACTTGGATTGTTTGATGACCCTTATCGCTATTTGGACGAAAACAGAGCCAAAGCTACCCTCCAAAAACCTGAATTTATGCAAACGGCTCGTAAAGCAGTTGCCGAATCGGTTGTTTTGCTTAAAAATGATAAGAATTTGTTCCCTATCCGCAGAGATGTCAGCAAAAAAGTGGCTCTTATCGGTGCGATGATAAAAGATTCTATCAATATGAACGGTGAATGGCAAGGACGAGGCAATCGAAATCAAAGTATCTCGCTTTACAAAGGTTTGCAGGAGGCTTACAAAAATAGTAACGTACAATTTACCTATGCAGAAGGCTGTTCGCTCACCGAAGCAAAGCCACAAAACATTCAGGAAGCCGTTACCGTTGCCCAAAACTCGGATATGGTACTGCTTGCTTTGGGCGAAGACTTTAATTGGTCGGGGGAGGCAGCTTGTTTGACCGACATCCGTCTGCATAAAGCCCAACATGAACTTCTTGAAGCGTTAAAGCAAACAGGAAAGCCGATTGCTTTGGTGGTTTTCAGCGGCCGTCCATTGGATTTGAGCTGGGAAGCAGAAAACATTGACGCTATTCTACAAGCGTGGTTTCCTGGCACACAAGCAGGTTACGGGCTTGCCGATGTTATCACGGGTGATTATAATCCAGCGGGGCGTTTAGTAATGTCTTTCCCGCGAAACGTAGGACAAATTCCAGTTTATTACAATCAGAAGAACACGGGACGTCCTGTGGTGCCTAACAATCCACAAGGCGACTACAGAAGCAAATACGAAGATGCTCCTATCACAGCTCTTTATCCGTTCGGTTACGGGCTTAGTTACACTACATTCTCTATAAGCGAAGCCAAATTAGACAAAACTGCTTTCGGCAAAGGAGAAACACTCAAAGCCACAGCCAAAGTTACCAATACAGGCAGTGTAAACGGCGAAATCGTAGTGCAGCTTTACGTTCGTGATTTGGTGGGAAGCGTAACTCGCCCTGTGAAAGAGCTAAAAAAGTTTGAAAAAGTGGCTCTCAAAGCTGGAGAAAGCAAAATCCTCACCTTTGAACTTACCGAAAGCGACCTTGCTTTCTACGGACAAGCAATGAGAAAAATCACCGAAGCAGGCAAATACAAACTCTGGATTGCACAACATTCGGCTGATAATAGCAACGAATTAGACTTCGAGCTGAAATAAAGAGATTCAGTAGATAGTTTCGGCTTTGCTTCTCCTAAACTATGCCATCGGAAAAGCAAAGCCGAAGCCTTTTATGATTGCTTCTAAAAGGAGAATAAAAATCCCCTTTTTGCTATCTTTTTCGTTTAGAATAATTATCTTTGCCCCAAAAGGTTTTCTATGAATTCACCAAAAATAGTTTTAATTACGGGAGCTACTTCGGGTATCGGGAAGGAAACAGCGTTGTTTCTTACAGAAAAAGGGTTTATCGTGTACGGAACAGCTCGAGATGTGGAAAATAAATCGCTTCCCTTCAGGCTTTTACCTATGGATGTACGTAGCAAAGAGAGTATCGAGAAAGCTATACAAACCGTTCTTTCCGAAACTGGAAAAATCGACATATTGATAAACAACGCAGGCGTAGGAATATCGGGAGCTGTGGAGGAACTACCCTCAGAGCAACTCGAAAATGTATTTGCTACCAACTTTTTCGGAGCGGTTTCTCTTATGCAATGCGTACTTCCGCCGATGCGAAAACAGCAGAGCGGATTGATTATCAACATTACCTCCATCGCAGGTTATATGGGACTACCTTTTCGAGGAGCTTACTCGGCAAGTAAAGGGGCTTTGATGCTTCTGTCGGAGAGTTTGAGAATGGAAGTAAAAAACTTCGGGATTGAGGTAACAACTATCGCCCCAGGGGATTATGCTACCGACATCGCTTCGAGACGCTACCACGCACCCGTAAAAGAGGACTCTGTTTATAAAGAAACTTACCAAAAGTCATTGGACTTGATGAATAAACACGTAGATTCGGGGGGAAACCCTATCGAAATGGCAGAAAAAATATACAAAATCATTCAAACCAAACACCCCGACGTGCATTATAAACAAGGAAATTTCTTGCAGAAGTTCTCTGTCGTGCTAAAACGTATTTTACCAAGCAAAACCTACGAAAGAATACTGATGAAACATTATGAATTATAGGCAATAGAGATTAGGCAATAGGCAATAGAAGTTAGGAAATTACCCATTACAAAAAACTATTGCCTATTGCCTAATCCCTATTGCCTAAAAAAATTATATTTGTATGAAATTTTTTATTGACACAGCAAACTTAGACCAAATCCGTGAAGCTCAGGACTTAGGAGTTTTGGACGGAGTAACGACCAACCCTTCGCTAATGGCGAAAGAGGGAATCACAGGAGCCAACAACATTCTGAAACACTATGTTGCTATCTGCGACATCGTGGAGGGTGATGTATCGGCGGAAGTAATCGCAACCGACTTTGAGGGCATCATCAAAGAAGGTACTATACTGGCAGAACTACATCCGCAAATCGTAGTAAAAGTCCCGATGATTAAGGACGGAATCAAAGCTATCAAATACTTTTCGGACAGAAACATCAAAACCAATTGCACACTGGTCTTCTCTGCTGGACAAGCCCTACTCGCTGCCAAAGCAGGAGCTACCTACGTGTCGCCATTCATCGGGCGATTGGATGATATATCTACCGACGGGCTGAACCTCATCGAAGACATTCGCGTTATATACGACAACTACGGATTCGACACCCAAATACTGGCGGCTTCGGTTCGACACACGATGCACATCTTGCAATGTGCCAAAATTGGGGCTGATGTAATGACAGCACCGCTATCCGCTATCTTAGGACTACTAAAACACCCACTTACCGACAGCGGGCTGGCTCAGTTTTTGGCAGATTACAAAAAAGGAAATTAACACATAACATTCATTCTATGATACATTGGCAAACAGTAAAAGAATACGAAGACATTACCTACAAAAAATGCAATGGCGTAGCCAGAATCGCTTTTAACCGCCCCGAAGTTCGCAATGCTTTCCGACCGAAAACAACCTCCGAACTCTACGATGCGTTCTATCACGTGTACGAAGATGCAAGCGTAGGGGTTGTAATCCTCACGGGAGAGGGTCCCAGCCCGAAAGATGGCGGACACGCATTTTGTAGTGGGGGCGACCAGAAAGCCCGAGGGCATCAAGGCTACGTGGGAGAGGACGGCAGGCATCGGCTTAATATCTTAGAAGTACAACGACTTATCCGTTTTATGCCCAAAGTGGTCATTGCCGCCGTGAACGGCTGGGCTGTGGGTGGCGGACACTCCCTACACGTGGTGTGCGACCTTACACTGGCAAGCAAAGAACACGCCATTTTCAAACAAACCGATGCCGATGTAACCAGCTTCGATGGTGGTTACGGTTCTGCCTATTTGGCAAAAATGGTAGGACAGAAAAAAGCACGAGAAATCTTCTTTTTGGGAAGAAACTACACCGCTCAAGAAGCATTCGATATGGGAATGGTAAACGAGGTAGTTCCGCACGCCGAATTGGAAGCCACCGCCTATCAGTGGGCGAAGGAAATTTTAGCCAAGTCGCCGACTTCTATCCGTATGCTAAAATTTGCGATGAACCTTACCGATGACGGAATGGTTGGACAGCAAGTTTTTGCAGGAGAAGCCACCCGCCTTGCCTATATGACCGACGAAGCCAAAGAAGGACGCAATGCTTTCCTTGAGAAACGCAAACCTAACTTCGGCGAAGATAAGTGGATTTCTTAAAAAGGACTTTATTATTTCATAATATAAGGATTTCCTTCATTGATTTTATCAAAATAGTACAATGGAAAAGAAGAACAGCCTTACGTTTCATAAATTAAATTGGTTAGAAAAGCTGTCCATCGTCTTGTCGCTTTGGTTTTTGCTCTATCCTAAGCCGTACGAAATTCTGCTGGGGGTATTGCTCTTGATACCCGTAGTAGGATTGCTGATAAACGGCATAAGCAAACCAAGCATCGCCACCCTCGCAGAGGTAAGCGACCGAAGTGTTACAGGATATGATGTATCTGACTTTATAGACTTTCCTGCTATGGTAATATTAGTGAGAGTTCTGCTTGATTATGAGGTTGATAACTTTACAGGACTTATATTTCCGAGTCTTATTGCCTTTGTCATCATAATTATCTTTATATTTATGACACACAAAGCGATAAAAAAATCTTTGAAAAATAGGTACTGGATTTATTCATCTATTATCTTCTGTATATTGATGTATAGTTTTGCTGCCGTTTACGCTATTAATTGCACGTATGATTACTCCAACCCAATTACGTACGAAACAGATGCGTTAAACAAAAGGATACACAGCGGAAGAAGAGGTAGAAAAACATTTTACATTGAAGTCTCTCCTTGGGGACATCATTATGATAAAGAAGAAATAAGAGTGTCAAGGAAGCAGTACGAACAAATAGATATAGGAGACAAAGTAAACATCGAGTACAAGAAGGGATTGCTGGGGATTCCTTGGTATAATTTATACCAAAAGGACTGATATTTTTTATTTTATAGATAGTTTAACAACTCTTTCTTTCAAAAATCCAAATTATCTTTGTATATTTACACTCGAAACAAGATTTTTTCGTTATGAAAAATATTCTTTAATTACTCAAACTGGGTTTTGTTTGTTGAAAATTTGTTGTCCGAGCAGTAAAACAGCTTTTTGCAGATGAAATATTTGTTGTCCGAGAGGTCGAACAGACTTTTGTAAACAAAATATTTATTGTATGAGCAGTTGAACAGCCTTTTTTACACAAAAAATAAGCCATTTGAGTACTAAAAATACCTTTTTCACACATAAAACAGAGAGAATTATAACAAAAAATATTAATTTTAAACATAAACTAAAATGAAAAACCTGAATTTAACTCGATTGCAAAACTCAGAACATCTGGCTTTGATGTCAGACACCTTGGAGTTGCTTAACGAAGCAAACTTACCTGCTTTGGAAGCCTTAAAAACAGCGTTTAGTGAGCAAGTTTCCTTAGAAGAAGCCGCTCAAAAACAAATCAGAAAGAACGAACGTACCAAAGAACTGGCTGTACTTGATGAGAAGCGAGGCAGTATTTACAGAGGATTGGTGCTTCGCGTACAGTCGGAAGAGTATTCTGCTAACGAAGAGCGGAAGAAATCGGCGGAGAAAATCTATTTAGTTATCAAAACTTACGGGAATTTTACTACGTATAACTATCAGAAGGAAACAACAGATGTTCAAAACTTCATCGCGGAATTAAAATCGAGCGAGTTCTTTCCTGCTGCGAAAAAAATTGGCTTGGAAGAGTGGATAAATTGGTTGGAAACGGCAAACATTGCTTTCAAGACACTCTATAACGAACGTCGTGATGAGTATGCTACGCAAACCACGTATGATTTGAAGAATATCCGTAAAGAAATTGATGCTATTTTTAAAAAAATACAACAAACCGCAGAAGCAATCCTCATTTTACAACCTTCAGACGAGATAAATCTGTTTACATCTAAGTTAAATACTTCGATAAATAAATGGCGTGAGGTTTTGTCGATGCGTATCGGTCGTAATTCCGATAGTAATTTCTCTAAGGAACAAGAAACCTAATCTTATTTGCCTTTGCATAACACTTATACAGAGATAAATACAGATAAAAATAAACGGCTATCTTAATAGATAGCCGTTTCTATTGGTAGTTTTTTGTTTCTAAAAATTCACTTTCCAAGCATCTTTATTAGCACTTGCTGTTGCCAATTTATATAGCTCAGCTACTCTGTTCCAATTCACTACATTGAAGAAGTTTTCTATGTAATCGGCACGTTTGTTTTGGTATTTTAGGTAGTATGCGTGTTCCCATACGTCCATACCCAGAATAGGCAACCCTGAGATGTCAATCCCTGGCATTAGCGGGTTATCTTGATTGGCTGTACTTCCTACTTGTAGCTTTCCTTCTGCATTAACTACTAACCAAGCCCACCCAGAACCGAAGCGTTTTGCTCCAGCATCTGCGAATTGTTTCTTGAAATTGTCAAAGCTCCCAAAATCACGGTTGATAGCTTCTGCCAACGCTCCCGTAGGCTGTCCGCCACCTTTGGGAGAAATAGCGTCGAAGTACAAGTTATGGTTATAATACCCTCCTGCATTGTTTCTCAACGCTGCGTTGCTCATATCTAAGGTAGTAAGTACCTGCTCGATACTTTGCTGTGCCTGAGGTTTTCCTTCTACTGCCTTGTTCAGGTTGTTCAAATACCCTACATAATGCTTAGAGAAATGGATAAACATCGTTTGGGCATCGATGTATGAGTTTACCGCGTTGTAATCGTATTTCAGAGGTACAATCTTGAAAGCACCGTCGTTCGCCTTAACCTCGGCAGGGTTTCCATATTGTACTTCCGAGCCAGTTGCAGTAGCGGTTTGCTCTTGCTTAGCGGATTTCTTGCCTTTCTTTTTGGACTGAGCGTTAAGCTCCCCCGATGTAAACACAGCTCCTGAAAGGATTAGAGCTGTTACTGGAATAAAGTTTCTTAGTTTCATATTATTTAATTTTAATTTTTCCAAAGATATAAAAAAAATGATACGAAAAAGCATCTTTAACACTTTTTCTGACTTTTGTTAGTTTGTAGCTTTATAGTTTCTCCACTTTTCGATACACCGAAGCATATCGTCGGGCAGCTCGGAATCGAATCGTAAGAACTGTCCCGTTGTCGGATGCTCAAATCCCAGCGTTTTGGCGTGTAGTGCTTGTCGTGGTAGCACCTCGAAACAATTTTCGACGAACTGTTTGTACTTAGCGAATGTTGTTCCTTTCAGGATTTTGTCGCCTCCGTAACGCTCGTCATTGAAAAGTGTATGCCCGATGTGCTTCATATGCACACGAATCTGGTGCGTTCGTCCTGTTTCTAATCGGCACGAGATTAAGGTTACGTAGCCGAACCGTTCCAAGACCTTGTAGTGCGTTACGGCTTCCTTTCCGTGGCTTGCATCGGGGAAAACGTCCATCAGGAGGCGGTCTTTAAGATGCCTGCCGATATGCCCCGAGACCGTGCCTTGGTCTTGTTCTACATTTCCCCAAACCAGTGCGATGTATTCCCGCTCTGATGTTTTGAAAAAAAACTGCTGAGCCAAGTGGAGCATCGCTTCTTCTGTCTTAGCAATGACCAGCAGCCCACTGGTATCCTTATCTATCCGATGCACCAGCCCCGGACGATTGCTGCTATTGTTAGGTAAATTCTCAAAATGGTAAATCAGTGCGTTGATGAGCGTTCCGCTATAATTTCCATGTCCGGGGTGTACTACCATTCCTGCTGCTTTGTTCACCACAAGTAGCTGACTGTCCTCGTACACGATATCTATCGGGATATCTTCGGGGGTGAGCAGATATTCGTGCGGAGGGTGGGCAAACATTACCTTAACCAAGTCGTTTGCCTTAACTCTGTGGTTGGATTTTACCGCCACTCCATTGACGAATATATTTCCTTGCTTGGCAGCTTGTTGTACTTTGTTGCGCGTAGCGTTCTCTACGAAGTTCATCAGGAATTTATCCACCCGAAGCGGTTCTTGTCCTTTGCCAGCCTTGAAGCTGTAATGCTCGTACAGCTCATCTTCTTTGTCAAACTCTTCCAGCATCGGTAATTACTCTAATTCTTCAACAGGAATTACTACCTCTTCTTGCGTAGGGATACTATCTGCCACCTGCGAACCGTCCATTCCGTTCCCGCATACCAAATCTACTTTGGAAGTTTTAATAAGCTGCTCCCCTGGGTTGATTTTTTTTCCTTCAAACGAAAGCTCCAGCACCATATCCTTACCGATGTTATCCACATAAGTAACCCTCCCCACGTTAAGCCCTACGGCTTTGAGGGTAGCTTCGGCACTTCGGCGAGTGATTTGGATTACTTTCGGGATAGTTACCTTCCTGTACCCAGAAGGATTAATCGTTAAATAGATTTTTCGGTTCTTCTTAACGTGTTCTGTGGCTTCTGGAGCCTGACTTATGACCGAGAAGGCTGGGTACTTCGGGTCGTAATCCGTAGAATCAAGGACTTCGTAGCGTAGCTTGTTCTCTTTGAGGATAAATTCTACCTCCGTGAGTGTTTTCTTGGAAAGGTCGGGAACTACGACATATTCGCCGTGATTAGTCCATACTTTTAAGAACTTCAACATCAAGAAAGATAACACAATAAGGACTAACAACGCTAAAAGAAGGTGCGAGAATATGGGTTTTTCTTTAATTTTACTTATAATATTCCGTAACATAATTGTCTAAATGTATTTATTATTGATTTTTTTTGTCCTCCAACAACTCAGAGGCGATGGATTGTACCAAAGAAAGGCACAAACTGAATAACAAAGCCCCCCAAAAGCCATTTACTTTGAAGCCCTGCACAAGCTCGGCTGCCAATAAAATGATAACTGCATTAATCACGAACATAAATAGCCCCAAAGTTAGAAGCGTAATGGGAATGGATATGATAGTCAAAATAGGTTTGACAAGCACGTTAAGTATTGACAGCACAAAAGCCACCAATACCGCCGAAAAATAGTTATCAATAACAGCTCCTGGCAAAATATTGCCCAACAAAAACACTATAATCCCCGTGATTAATAAATTAACAAGATATTTCATATTGTTTTAGTTATTGTTCTAAAAATTGTAAGGTTTTGCTTAGGAATTCTACTGGATTTTGGGCGTGTAACCAATGTCCTGCTTTTGAAACCACATCTATCTGAGCATTGGGAAAATGATTTTTTATCAAAGGCTCATCGCTTGGCATCACATATTCAGAATATTCTCCTTTTAGGAACAAAGTAGCTCCGTAAAAAATATTGTTTTTGGGTAGCTCCTGCCCTATTTCGCTTTCATTTTCAATCAATGCTTCCAAATTCATTCGCAATCCCAAACGTTCACGCGTTTGCCAATATAGGTTTTTCAATAAAAACTGCCTTACCGAAGGTTCAGCTACGTACAACGCCAACTGGTTATCAGCTTCCATTCGTGAAGTAACTGTATCAAAATCAATAGACGCTAAGCCTTTCAAGATTTGCTCGTGATGAGGCGGATAGAACTTAGGAGCTATATCAGCTACGACGAGTGATTTGACCATTGCGGGATATTCGGTAGCGAATAACATTGCCGTTTTGCCTCCCATTGAGTGTCCTATTAGGTCAAACTCGGTAATGGATTTGGATTGTGCGTAATTTTTAAGGTCTTCTACCAAAATGGAATAATTAAATTCTGGTGAATGAAAACTATGTCCGTGGTTACGCTGGTCGATAAGATGTACCTCAAATCCGCTTTCGGCGTATTTAAGCCCCAACGTCTTCCAATTATCAGACATTCCTAAAAAACCGTGCAATATAAAAAGAGGCTTTCCCTGACCTATAATCTGTGAATGTAATACGTTCATTTACTTAGCTAATTAATGCCTAAGAAACACAATACAGATATTTCGGTCTCATTTTTGTATCTCTCAAACGTTGCAAAGATAGGAAATTATTAATAATCAACAATTAGGAAACAGTCTAAAATTCGTTTTGTAAGAAATTTTACCATAAAAAATCATTTTTGGAACGATTTTGGATATAGAAAATTTTGTAAAAAACTTAACTCCCATTATGAAACAATTAATATCTATTTTCATCGGATTATGCCTATTTGTGGCATGCAAAAACTCCTCAAATGAAGATAAAAACAAAGACATTTATCTACCACAATCCAACGGACAGATAAATTCGCTCGCCGTGGTAATAGATAATACACTATGGAAAAGTGCTGTGGGCGATACTATCCGAAAGTATTTTGCCTCGCCAGTAGAAGGGCTTTCTACCGAAGAGCCTATATTTTCATTACACCAAATTCCCCCTCAAATCTTTACTGGTAATACCCGCAATAGCCGAAACATTCTTATTATCGAAAAAGATTCTGTTAATAATGTTACAATCAAAGAAAATTTATTTGCTCAACCGCAAAAAATAAGCGTTATCAGAGGGCGAACCAATCGTGATATTACCTGTGAAATACAAGAAAATTTTGCCAAAATAGTAAAAATATTTAAAGACCACGACATCGTTGAAAGCCAAATGCGTTTCCAACAATCACTCAACAAAGAAAATGATATTGAGAAAACGTTGGGCTTCAAACTCACGATGCCTTCTGTCTATAAAATTGTAAAAAAAGAAAATAATTTCTTTTGGATAGAACGACAAATTAAAGGCGGAACTACAAATCTTATCATTTATGAAATGCCCCTGAACAGCATTCCTGATGGTGATGGACGTTCTGAAAGTATTGTTCAAATGCGGGATTCTATCGGCAAACGCTATATCCCAGGAAGAGAAGAAGGAATGTATATGATAACCGAATCTGCCTTCGCTCCAAGTGTTTATAATACGGTAATAAAAGAACGTAAAACTATTGAAAGCAAAGGACTTTGGGAAGTTAAAAACTTTCTGCTGGGAGGTCCTTTCATCAATTATATTATTGAGGACAAGCCTAATAATCGATTTGTAGTAATTGAAGGTTTTGTCTCTGCTCCTATGACTGATAAGCGGGACTATCTTTTTGAATTAGAATCTATTATAAAATCTATTACATTTATAAAATAATTATTGGTGGTTTATTTCTAAAAAGAGCGGTTCATAAAAGATGAATCGCTTTTTTTATTAAAAGCAACAAATATGAAAAATTAGCATGTGAGATAAACAATGATTTTGCCGAAAATTATAATTCTTTATTAATCATCTGCCAGAGTGTATCTTTCAATTTCTGAATACCTTTGCCCGAAACGGAAGAAATAAACAAAAACGGAATGCCTTTGAGGGCTGGTTTTATTTCTCTTTCAATAGCTTCAGTAAGCTCATTATCAAGCATATCTGATTTTGAAATGGCAATCAATCGGTCTTTGTCTAATAATTCAGGGTTGTATTCTTTCAATTCGTTAAGTAAGATATGATACTCCTCAATAATGTCTTTACTATCGGCAGGAATGAGAAATAATAGTGTAGAATTACGCTCAATATGACGTAAGAAATAATGTCCCAAACCTTTTCCCTCGGCAGCTCCTTCAATAATACCAGGAATGTCTGCCACTACAAATGACTGAAAATCACGATGTTCTACAATTCCTAAATTAGGTTTTAAAGTCGTAAACGGATAGTCTCCGATTTTCGGTTTTGCCGAAGTGATAACCGAAAGCAAGGTAGATTTTCCTGCGTTAGGAAATCCTACAAAACCTACATCAGCCAATACTTTAAGCTCAAGTAACAATTCTCGTTCTTCACCAGGGATTCCTGGCTGGGCATAACGTGGAGTTTGATTGGTCGAAGTTCGGAAATGCCAATTCCCAAGACCTCCTTTACCTCCTCTCAGAGCAATGATTTCTTGCTTATCTTCAGTTATTTCGAAAAGGATTTCTTCTGTAATGGCATCTTTTACGATTGTCCCCAAAGGAACTTCTAAATAAACATCTTGCCCATCGGCTCCTGTACTACGACTTGCTCCTCCGCCTTCGCCGTGTCCTGCACGGAAATGTTTTTGAAATTTGAAATGAATCAATGTCCAGAGGTTTTTATTTCCACGGACAATAACGTGTCCGCCCCTACCTCCATCGCCACCATCGGGACCTCCTTTGGCTACAAACTTTTCGCGATGCAAGTGTACAGAACCTTTGCCTCCGTTGCCCGAAGTAGCAAATACTTTAACATAATCCGTAAAATTTCCCTCAGTCATAATAATTAAAAATGAAAATCAAAGGACAAAAATACAGCATTTTTTTGTATTTCAGTAGTTTTTTGTTTTTTTTGAAAGATTTTGAGATTTAAAATACATCATTTCATTTTTGATAATTTTCAGTATTTCAAACAAATAAAACCTATATTCTATTTTTTTCAAAAACAAAAAAACGTGAACTTGTAAAAATCAAGCTCACGTTTTTTTCATCTCTCTAAACTAATTTTTTAAAACTGGTATGAAACCGTTGCATTAATATTTCTTGGTGCACCTGGGAAGGAACGTAGTTTGTCATAACCGCCCACCCAATGCGTTTTGTTCATTATGTTATTTAGGTTCAGTTGTAGCTGGATTCCGCTTACTTGGTAGTAAATTGCGGCATTGAACAAGCCGTAACCAGGGTAAACCGTAGTGTTGGTGCGTCTGCCTACTTGTCCAAAGCGTTCTGTTACAAAATTGTAGCCCAATCCTACACCTAAATTCTGGAAAACACCTTCTTTTATGATGTATTTCGTCCAGAAATTCCCTGCGTGGCGTGGCGTACTGGGGCGTTGCATATCAAAATCCACTTCGGAATTACTTGCTGTTTTGGTAATTCGGGCATCAGTGTAAGCATAATTGGCAACAATGCTCCAATTTGGCAAAATTTGCCCCATCACATCTACTTCAAACCCTTTGGAACGCTCTTCGCCCACTTGCATCAGCAAATCGGGTTTGCCCACCACGGCAGGACTTGCCGCATACAAGGCATTCTTCTGCGTAATATCAAAAACGGACAAAGTCGCACTTAATCGCTTGTCAAACCACTCGGTTTTTGCTCCAATTTCATATAATTCGCTGTAAACTGGGTCAAAAGGACCTCCGTAACGCTCTGGGTCTGCCTGTATTGCAGCGGATTGCGTCTCAAAGCCTTTTACCCAAGTAGAATATAAATTTACATTAGGCGAAGCGGTTACAACCAAACCAATACGCGGAAGTAACGCTTTCTGAGTTACTTTGCTTTCGGTAGCTTGTTTGTAATTCAAATAATCTACAAAATATTCTTGACGAAGCCCCAAAAGCAGTTTTATCATACTGATTTCCAGATGTTCTTGAATATAAATTCCGTTAGAATATTGCTGATACGGAGCGGTAGAAGATTTTGTGAAAATATATTTGCTGATGTCCTTCATTCCGTTGCCCGAAAGTGGGTCGTTTAGGTCAAAAATAGGAACATTGGTCAGCGGATTTCCGTTTGCATCGGTTTGATATGTATAACGACTTGTGTTATAAACCGTTGTAGTTGAGCCGTTTTGCAACAAATAACCTCCTGCGGTAAGTTGCGAAGAGCCTGGCATTAGGTCGGTTTGAAAATAATCGTAGCCCACCAAAAGTTTGTGTTTTACAATACTAGTGTTAAAATTGTAATTGATATAATTATTGAACGAATTGTTTCTAAAGAAACGATTTCTGAGCAAGGCTTGCATCAAAATTTTGGTGTTATCGCCCGATTCCGCCTGTCCGCTAAGTTGCATATAATAGGCGTTGGCTTGGTTGTGTTCTTGCAGATTTTCGGTATAGGTAGAATTCAGAAAAGTACTGTTAAACGACAGATTTTCAGTAAATTTGTGTGTAAAACCGATAGTCAAATTGGTTGTTTTTTCCTTCAAAAAGTCGTTAGAAGCCGCCAACGAACGCGAAATAGGCACAGAATACAAATCGGCATCGCCAAAAATGGTTTGTCCTCTATCAATTTTTCCGTTTAGATTTTGGTATACGAAATCAACATTGATACGCGTTTTTTCATTCGGAATGAAGGAAAAAGACGGTGCAAATATCAGATTTTCAGAACCTTGCAAATCTCTAAATGTATCTGTGCTTTCGTAACCCAAATTGAGTCGGTAAAGCAAGGATTTGCTTTTATTAAGTGGACCAGTGAAATCGCCGTAAGTTTTGTAAGTATTGAAACTTCCTGCCGTGAGCGAAATGGTGTTTTGATTTTCCAAAAGCGGTTTTTTGGTTACACGATTGATAATTCCGCCTGGTTGGGCATTCCCAAAAAGAGCCGAAGCAGGTCCTTTAATGATTTCTACGCGTTCTACGTTTGCCAAAGAGGACTGCTTCCAAAGGCTAGTCTGAGCTCTCATTCCGTTAATCATATTCCCTGAATTCCGATTCCCCGTAGTTCTGAAACCTCTGATACTGAAATCATTATAAGTGGTATATTGATTTACACCGCTGGTATTTTTTACCACATCATTTACGGTCGTTGCTCCTTGGTCGAGGATTAATTCTTTGGTAACATAATTGATAGATTGCGGAATTTCTTTGACCGCCATTGCCGTTTTCATTCCCGAAAAAGTATTGGTATTTTTATAGGACGATTCCTGTCGCCCAATAACCTCCACTTCTTGCAAGGAAACATTATCTTCGTAAAGCGTTATGTTTAGGTGCAAATGAGGGTCGTTATGATTCCCTTGCGTTGGGTTGAAATAAATTTCTTTATATTCCGTTTTAAAACCAACATAGCTGAATACAAAAGTTTGGTTTCCTACTGAAATATTTGCCAACCGATAAAATCCGTTTTCATCGGTAGTTGTTCCTTTGGACGAACCTCCAAGAGTAACGGTAACCCCCATTAGCGGTTCACCTGATTCATCGGTTACTTTTCCTCGTAAATCCCCTTGCTGAGCTAAAACACTGTTAATCAAAGCAAAAAGGCTCATACATATAAAGAATAAAATGTTTTTCATGCGAATGTTATTTTTATTTAATCTAAATCATTTTGGGTGCAAAAGTATAAAATAAAATTATATATGCAATAAATAATAAAATATTTTTTTAAGAATACCATAAATTCAAACATTCTTTTCTAATAATATAATATTTTGAAACAACTATTTTTAATTATTTTTAAGGTTTATTAATAATAGATTATATGAAGATACCAATAATAGACAAAAACTTAACAATCGTCTTCTAATTATAAATTTTATTTATAGTAGAATATTTATAAAATATCAATTTAATTAAAATAAATGATTTATTTATCCCTACCTTTGCCCCAACAAAAAATAACAACAATCTATGAGCAACACGGAAGGAAAATGCCCTATCCACCACGGAGAGGCAGCTAAAGAACAAGCACCTAAAACAGGAAAATGCCCTGTAATGCACGGTGCAAATACAGAAGAAAATCAGTCGGTGATGAGCTGGTGGCCAAAAGCACTTAACTTGGACATCTTAGCTCAACACGACCAAAAAACAAATCCCTTTGGCGAGGAGTTCAACTACGCCGAAGAATTTAAAAAACTCGACCAAGAAGCCCTAAAAAACGATGTTAAAGCCTTGATTAAAGACAGCCAAGACTGGTGGCCTGCCGATTGGGGATTCTACGGCGGACTTTTCGCTCGTATGGCGTGGCACCAAGCAGGAACTTACCGCGTAGCAGACGGTCGTGGAGGAGGAAACACTGGAAATCAACGCTTTGCACCGCTTAACTCGTGGCCCGATAACGCCAACTTAGACAAGGCTCGTCGCCTACTTTGGCCCATCAAAAAGAAATACGGAAACAAAGTTTCGTGGGCAGACCTTATCCTTTTGGCAGGAACTTTGGCTTATGAAGTGGCAGGACTAAAAACCTTCGGATTTGCCTTCGGAAGAAACGATATTTGGCATCCTGAAAAAGATACTTACTGGGGTTCGGAGCGTGAATGGCTTGCAAAATCAGGCAGCGAAGGCTCTCGTTATTCAGGCGAAAGAGACTTAGAAAATCCGTTGGCAGCCGTAATGATGGGACTTATTTATGTAAATCCAGAGGGCGTAGACGGAAATCCTGACCCGCTAAAAACTGCAAAAGATATGCGTGTAACTTTCGCCCGAATGGCTATGAACGACGAAGAAACCGTAGCCTTAGTAGCAGGAGGACACACCATCGGGAAGCAACACGGAAACGGCGATGCTAAAAAAGTAGGAGCCGAGCCAGAAGCAGCCGACATTCACGAGCAAGGTTTCGGTTGGATTACCCCAGAAGGACCAGGACGCGTAACCAGCGGTATCGAAGGAGCGTGGACTACAAACCCTGACCGTTGGGACAACGAATTCTTCAAATTATTGTTCAAATACGAAGGAAAATGGGCATTGACCACCTCTCCAGCAGGGGCAAAACAATGGGAGCCTACCGAAATGGACGAAGAAGATATGCCAGTAGATGCCTTTAACCCAAATGTTCGCCGAAAAATTACGATGAACGATGGCGATATGGCACTTATCATCGACCCTGAATACCGTAAAATTTCAGAAAAATTCTTAAACGACCAAGCGGCTTTTGATGAGGCTTTTGCTCGTGCGTGGTTCAAATTGACACACAGAGATTTAGGTCCAAAATCGCGTTATCTCGGAAATGATGTTCCAAACGAAGATTTGATTTGGCAAGACCCAATTCCTGCCGTAGATTATACCTTATCCGAAAGCGAAATCGAAGACCTGAAAAAGACTTTATTAAATAGTGGTCTTACTCGTACGGAATTGATTAACACCGCTTGGGACTCAGCAAGAACTTTCCGCGGTTCGGATTTCAGAGGAGGAGCAAACGGAGCGAGAATCCGCCTAAATCCGATGCGTAACTGGGAAGGAAACGAGCCTGAACGCCTAAACAAAGTGCTTACCAAATTGGAGCAAATTCAAGCCTCATTGAGCAAAAAAGTAAGCCTTGCCGACCTTATCGTATTGGGTGGAGCGGCGGCGATAGAGGCAGCAGCCAAAGAAGGCGGTTTTGATGTAAAAGTGCCGTTTTTGGCAGGTCGTGGCGATGCTACACAGGAGCAAACCGATGTACATTCGTTCAGCGATTTAGAACCGCAACACGATGGTTTCCGCAACTGGCAGAAGCGAAATTATGTGGTTCAGCCCGAAGAAATGTTGTTGGACAAAGCCCAATTATTAGGCTTAACGGCTCCTGAAATGACGGTGCTTATCGGTGGAATGCGTGTATTAGGAACGAATTTTGGCGGAACAAAACACGGTGTTTTCACCAATAACGAAGGTGTATTGAGCAATGATTTCTTTGTAAATCTGACCGATATGAACTACTCTTGGCAACCTGCAGGACACAATTTGTACAACATTGTCAGCAGAAAATCAGGCGCGACCAAATGGACGGCAACTCGCGTAGATTTGGTATTCGGTTCGAACTCTATATTGAGAGCTTACGCCGAGTTTTACGCCCAAGACGACAACAAAGAACGCTTCGTAAAAGACTTCATCAAAGTATGGAACAAAGTAATGAACGCCGATAGATTTGATGTAGCCAATCGTAAAAATAATTAATTTAACACACTATATATAAAGGGCTATCCGAAACTTTTCGGATAGCCCTTTTGCATTTAATTATAATTTTATTTTTTTAAAGTCTCAACTGCTTCAGAAAGTCGGATGGTGATTTCTTCAATACTCCCTATACCATTGACAGCGTGGTATTTACCTTGATTTCTGTAAAACTCAATTAGTGGAGCTGTTTTTTCATTATATTCTGCGAAACGGTTTCTGATTTTACCCTCATCTTGGTCATCTGTGCGTCCGCTTACTTTTCCTCTTTCGATTAAACGTTGTATTAGGACTTCGTCGTCAGCTTCCAAAGCCAATGTTCCGTGAATTTTTAATCCTTTGGAAGTCAGGAATGTATCTAAAGCTTCTGCTTGTGCAATAGTTCGAGGAAATCCGTCGAAAATAAACCCTTTGGCATTCGGATTATTATCAATTTCTTGTTGTAACATTTGAATAGTTACCTCATCAGGGACTAATTCGCCTTTGTCCATATAAGATTGAGCTAATTTCCCTAATTTTGTTTCGTTTTTGATATTATATCGGAATAAATCTCCAGTTGAGATATGTACTAAATTGTATTTTTCTTTTAAAAAAGCGGCTTGTGTACCTTTTCCAGCACCAGGTTTGCCAAATAAAACTAAGTTTGTCATTGTCAAAGATGTATTTAATTGATATATATATGGTAAATTTCTTCCTAATTCGTCATAATCAAGCCCATATCCTACAATAAATCGGTTAGGTATCGGTTTTCCTACATAGTCGATTTTCAAATCCTTTTTGTAGGCATCGGGTTTGAAGAAAAGCGTAGCGATTCGCAAAGATTTTACACCTTTATTTTGGAAAATACGATAGATTTCTTCCAGTGTGTTGCCCGTATCGATAATATCTTCCAAAACCACCACATCACGACCTTCTACCGGAATGTCCAACCCGATGAGTTCGTGTACTTTTTCAGTAGAATTCATTCCTTCATAAGATGCAAGTTTCACGAATGTGATTTCGCAATTTCCTTTATATTGCCGAACAAAGTCAGAAGCAAACATAAACGCTCCATTAAGTACAGAAACAAATAACGGAAGTGTATCTTCCATATCCCGAGCCACTTCCGAAGCCATTCGCTGAATAATCTGCTGAATTTGAGTAGCATCAATGTAAGGTTCAAATGATTTGTCGTGTATTTTTATGATGTCCATAGAAAATAAATAAAGGACAAAATTACAGATTTTTCATCAAAAAACAATGTTTTTAGTGCGATTATCTGAAATGAAAAGTTTAATTCAATATAACTTATTAAAAATCAATTTTTTGTATGTTTTTTATCTTCAATAATTCATCTATAAATTTTGACATCTTGTTACATTAAAGCCTTCCATAATATAAGAACTTGTTTGAATTATTTTGCGATATAAATTCGTTGAAGTTGCAAATTTG
>JAUNHN010000038.1 GCA_030523915.1 Capnocytophaga sp.
GTACTCCCTTTTGGAGAAAAAAATAAATCACAATTTGAAGCATGTTATCGCGGAAATATTGATGAAACAGATACCGATTTCACAGCAGGAACTTTAGATGCGTCAGGCAACTTAATTGTTAATAATAATTTCACGAATCGCTTTATTTTTGACCAATATATAAATGCTTTTTATACTCAATTAGGTTCAAAATTTGGAAAATGGAATTTTATGGGAGGATTACGTTTGGAACATACTAAAATAATATCTTTATTGCTGAATACCAATGAAAATTATTCAAAAGTATACGCTGGACTTTTTCCTTCTGTGCATCTGGGTTATGAATTTTCGGACGAGCAACAATTAAGTGTGAGTTATACACGGCGTTTACGTCGTCCTCGTTCGCGTTTTATCAATCCGTTTGTATCTCGTTCAAGTAATACAAATCTTTTCAGCGGAAATCCAGATATAAACCCTACATATACCGATGCTTTTGAGATTGGATATTTAAAAAAATGGGAAAAAATAACACTTAACTCATCTGTATATTATAACCATTCTACCCAAGTTTTTGAAATGATTTCGTTTGAAACGGGCGATTTTATTACTGTCAATGGGCTTTCTGTACCAGTAATGCTACGTCGACCTATTAACCTTTCGGACGAAGACCGTGTAGGGGTTGAGTTCACAGCCAATTACACCCCAAAACGCAATTGGAGATTTTCGCTAAATATGAATTTTTATCACTTCAAAACAAGTGGTTCTTATTCGTACACTAACTATTTGGGTAACACAACACTACAAGATTTTAGTGCCGAAGCCAATACGTGGTCAAGTCGATTTTCAGCAAAAATTCCTTTGATTTATAATATTGATTTTCAAACCAATATCGATTATAAGGCTCCAAGAAAATCTGCTCAATCAGAATACGAAAGTGATTTTTCTGTCAATTTGGCATTAAGCAAAGAAATTTTCAATAAAAAAGGAAGCCTTGCTTTGAATGTAAGCGATTTATTTAACTCCCGTAAAATGATTTCAAACACACATACTGAACGCGTTATTTCATATTCTGAAATGCAACGGAGAGAACGCCAAATAATGCTGAGTTTTACATACAGATTCGGCAATATGAAACAACAACAAAAAGAACGTAAAAATCAAAATAATCAGATGGACAATTCGGATATGGAGATGATGTAAAATGAGAAAGAATAATGTCCTCGAAAGCCGATTTGTCATCACAAATCGGTTTTTTTATATATAAACGTTTCACTTTATCATTTAATATAATATCTTTGCACCCAATTTAAAATCACAACAATGCTAACAGTTTCAAATTTATCAGTTCAGTTTGGGAAAAGAGTTCTTTTTGATGAGGTAAATATTACCTTTACGCAAGGAAATTGCTACGGAATTATCGGTGCCAACGGAGCAGGAAAATCTACTTTTTTGAAAATTTTGTCAGGAAAAATAGAGCCTACCAGCGGAAGAGTTATTTTGGAATCGGGCAAGAGAATGTCTGTATTAGAACAAGACCACTATGCGTATGACTCTCATACTGTGCTTGATACAGTTATTTTAGGCAACAAAGTTCTTTCTGCTGTAAAGCAAGAGATGGATGCCCTTTATGCCGATTATAATGATGAAAATGCTGACAGAATCGGTGAATTACAAATTCAGTTCGATGAAATGAACGGCTGGAATGCCGAAAGCGATGCAGCTACGCTACTTTCTAACTTGGGAATTTCGGAAGATATGCACTATACGTTGATGTCTGAAATGGACGGTAAGCTGAAAGTACGTGTACTTTTGGCTCAAGCCTTATTCGGAAATCCTGATGTGTTGATTATGGACGAGCCTACGAACGACCTTGACTTTGAAACTATCGGTTGGTTAGAGAATTTTTTAGCCAATTATGACAATACAGTAATTGTGGTTTCGCACGACCGACACTTTTTAGATGCTGTTTGTACTCATATTTCGGATATTGACTTTGGAAAAATCAATCATTATTCAGGAAATTATACTTTCTGGTATGAAAGTAGCCAATTAGCAGCTCGCCAACGAGCTCAACAAAACAAAAAAGCGGAAGAAAAAGCCAAGGAATTACAAGAGTTCATCGCTCGTTTTAGTGCCAACGTGGCAAAATCAAAACAGGCAACTTCTCGTAAAAAAATGTTGGAAAAACTTAATATTTCTGAAATCAAGCCGTCAAGTCGCCGTTATCCAGCTATTATTTTTGATAGCGAACGTGAGGCGGGAGACCAAATTTTACACGTAGAAAATCTTTCGGCTTCTATCGATGGAGATATTTTGTTCCAAAACGTAGATATAAATTTAGCCAAAGGCGATAAAGTAGCCGTAATTTCAAAAGATTCACGTGCTACAACAGCTTTTTACCAAATTTTAAATAACAAATTACAGCCCGATAGCGGAAAATTCGCATGGGGAGTAACCACTTCACAATCATACTTACCTGTGGATAACTCGGAATACTTTGATAATGACCTTTCCCTTGTAGATTGGTTGCGTCAATGGGCAAAAACGGAAGAAGAACGTGAAGAAGTTTATGTACGAGGTTTCTTAGGAAAAATGTTATTTAGCGGTGAAGAAGCCTTAAAAAAATCAAGAGTATTATCAGGAGGCGAAAAAGTACGCTGTATGCTAAGTAGAATGATGATGCTTAGAGCTAATGTGTTGATGCTCAACGAACCTACCAACCATTTGGATTTGGAAAGCATTACGGCGTTTAACAATTCACTTAAAAACTTCAAAGGTACAGTACTTTTTACCACGCACGACCACGAGTTTGCCCAAACGGTAGCAACACGCATCATCGAATTAACTCCAAAAGGAATCATAGATAGATACACCACTTTTGATGAATATATGGACGACAAAGCTATTCAAGAACTCAGAACACAAATGTATAGCTAAAAAACAATATAAAAAGCTCAAAACAAATGTTTTATCTTTGTTTTGAGTTTTTTGTTTTATATATTTAATTAATAATTTACTTTACACTAACGGAAATGAATGCTCACAATTAAGTGTAAATTACTTGATATTCACTACAAACATGCGTTGTTCGTTAATAAATCCTTCTAATACATCATTTGGAGCTACACTTCCTACCCCAGCAGGCGTTCCTGTGAAGATAACATCACCTTTGCGGAGAGTGAAATATTTGGAGGCTTCGGCTATGATTTGGTCAAATTTCCAAATCATCATTTCGGTAGAACTTTGCTGTACAACTTGTCCGTTTTTAGTAAGACGAAAAGGGATTTGATTTACATCTCCAAGCTGTTGTTTGGAAATAAAATTACCAATAACTGCCGAGCCGTCAAAGGATTTTGCTTTCTCCCACGAAAGACCTTCTTTTCGGAGTTGAGCTTGTACATCTCGAGCTGTAAAGTCAATCCCTAACCCAATTTCGTCATAATATTTATGAGCAAATTTTTCAGAAATATGCTTTCCATTTTGGGTGATTTTCAATAATATTTCCACCTCGTGATGCAAATCATTGGTAAAATCAGGAATATAATAAGGTAACTCGGTATTGTGAATTGCCGTGTCAGGCTTCATAAACAACACGATGCTTTCAGGTTGTTTACCATCAAATTCTTTGATGTGGTCTGTATAATTTTTTCCAACACAAATGATTTTCATATTTTATTTTTTAGTATTTTATAAAAATTATTTCTTTTCAATAACTTTCCAATCGGTAGAATTTTCAATAGGTAAACTATTGTATTCCAAGGTCCAACCTATGGATTTGGTTAAAAAAACAATATTTGCTAATTCGGAAATAAGTCTATTTTCGGCATTTTTCTTCAAACTTGATTGTGCTATTTTCTTTTCCAATTCGGCGTTTACTTTTTTGTATATTTTATTAACATCGTCTGTATTAAATGGATTTACTTGGCTTTGGCTAATGTCATAATATTTTAGCTTTGGATAGATTTTTATTTCCGCCTCGGGTATTGATTTGATAATCACCTTTTTATTAACTTCGTCAATATCATACGTTATCTTATGCAAATCATACGAAACCGTTACATCGGCATTGACTACAATCAATATTTTTTTATCGAAGGAAAATAAATCCAAAAAATACTTTTGACTATCCGTATATGATATTACTTCGGCAAAATGACCTTCGGTAACCACCAATTTACTCACATTGGCTATTTGAGTTTGAATGAGTGCCGAATCTGCTTCCAATGTTTCTTTTGCTTGTTTTTTATCCCAAAAATATTTGAGCGAAAGTAGCAAAATAATTGCTGTAAGCATTCCAAAAACAAATTTTTTCATATTTTTTAGTTTTTAATACCTTTATTTTGATAATTTTCTAAGTTTTATCCCCGTGAGTACTTTCTTAGTATAAAGTGGAAAATCTGCATTGAGTATCCACCCAAAATATCCTGGTTCTTCTTCAAGAATTTCTTCTACTTTACGTCCTTTATGTTTCCCGAAAGTAAAAATTTCTTCATTTTTATCGTTCATCACTATAAAACCTGCGAAATCCACAGCTTGTTTTCGCGTGGTAAACTCGCTGATTTTCTTCATATTATTTTCCAACTCCTGATAGCGGTCGAGCTGCGATTTGAGTATTTCATACGTGGCATTGGTATCCGCTTCGGCAGAATGGGCGTTGTCAAGATTTTTTCCACAATAGAATTTATATGCTGCACTAAGGGTGCGTTGTTCCATTTTATGGAAAATGGTTTGTACATCAATTGTTACACGATTGCCCAAATCGAAATCTACTTCGGCACGGAGCATTTCCTCTGCCAATAATGGAATATCAAATCGGTCAGAATTATAACCCGCTAAGTCCGAATCTTTTATCATATTGTGAATAGTTTTAGCCAATTCCTTGAAAGTAGGCTCATTGGCTACACGCTCGTTGGTAATTCCGTGTACATCACTCGCTCCCTTAGGGATAGGAACGGTGGGGTTTACTAACCACGTTTTGCTTTCACGATTGCCATTAGGATATATTTTTAGGATAGAAATTTCTACAATTCGGTCTTTAGTAATATCTGTTCCTGTGGTTTCCAAATCAAAAAAACAGATAGGTTTTGATAGTTTTAGTTCCATTAGTAAGATGTTTTGATGTCAATTTTTTCAATAAAAATTTTCGCAAAAATACAAAAAATGAATTTTATTTTAATATCTTTCGATAGTTTTTTACCAATAAATTATCTATTCACATATTTTTTGTATCTTTGGCAAATAAAATTAGAATACTATGAAAAAAATATTGTTTTTATTAATCCCTTTTTTGACTGATTGTGATAGTAATACTACTGACAAAGTAAACAATCCGCCAAGTAATTTTACTGTACAGACAAGTGCTATTACAGAAAATGTAGCTACTATTTCTTGGTTTGAAGCTACTGATTCTGACGGAGATAAAGTTTCTTATATAGTTACCAAAGACGATTTTGTAGCCAAAGGAATCAATCGATTAAATTACACTTTTTCAAATTTAATTCCTAATACGACTTACTATATAACCATCACCGCTACCGATGGCAAAGGAGGTGAAACTTCCATCAGTCATAGCTTCACTACCCAAAGTACAAATTCCAGTCCTGCTTCATTTTCCATTCCGTCGGAACTACAAAGTTATTACCAAAGCGTCGATTTCTCAAAAACAGGTACCGAATTATACGACCAGTTAGCTTCACTTACTATCGGTAAACACAGTACTTTCTTGAATTATAGTGAACGGCATAACTATCTTCCTACGGCAGATAAATCGGAAAGCGATGCAAGTAAAGTAGTGCTAATCTACACAGGAGATGTACGTAATTCCAGAAGCAACGATGTAAATACCGAACACGTATATCCACAATCTAAAATAGAGACAACCGCTAAAGGCGATTTACACCACTTGAGATATTGCGATGTGAATACTAACTCAACTCGTGGTAATTATCCGTTTACAAACGACTCTGGAAATGCCAAATTAGTAAATAATAACAGTTGGTATCCAGGTGATACGTGGCGAGGCGATGTCGCTCGAATGGTATTATACCTCAGCTTGCGATACAACGAAGATATGGGAGCTGATATTTCTACCGAAGGCATTGATTTACTACTAAAATGGAACGCCGAAGACCCTGTTTCGCAAATAGAAAAGAACCGAAACAATGTCATTCAACAAGCACAAGGAAACCGCAATCCATTTATTGATAATCCGTACTTAGCTACACTAATTTGGGGAAAATTCCAAGCCGAAAATCGCTGGAAAAAGTAAATCATTTTGCCTTTTTGCAACAAAAAATATTTTTGAGAGAATAAAAATTTGATTTTAAATAGGAACACATTATCTTTGCCTAATATATCATATCTCTAATGAATAAAACAATAAAACAATATAATCAAATTATTGACGAATGTAAGTCTATGTTTATCAATAAGATGACAGATTATGGAAGTGCATGGCGAATTTTGCGATTACCTTCCTTAACCGACCAAATTTTCATTAAAGCCCAACGTATTCGTAGCCTACAAGAGAACCCAATCCGAAAGGTAGACGAAGGCGAAATATCAGAATTTATCGGGATTATTAACTATTGCACAATGGCACTAATCCAAATCGAAAAAGGAGTCGCCCAACAACCCGATCTTAATACTGAAGAAGCTCTCGCCTTTTACGAGCAGAAAATAGCCGAAACACGCTCTCTAATGGAAAACAAAAACCACGATTATGGGGAAGCGTGGCGTGATATGCGAGTAAGTTCTTTGACCGATTTAATTTTACAAAAACTATTGCGTGTCAAGCAAATAGAAAACAACAAAGGAAAAACCTTAGTAAGTGAAGGTATTGCGGCAAATTATCAGGATATGATTAATTATGCTGTTTTTGCATTAATTCACTTGAAAGAACTTTAATCTATTAAGCAGACTATCTAAAAAATTATTTAATTATATTTCAAAATGAAATACATTATTCACATAGTTCGCCTTATTGTAGGTATCTTATTCATTATCAGCGGACTAATAAAACTTAATGACCCTATCGGATTTGCGTTCAAATTGGAAGAATATTTCAGCCAATCTGTACTAAATTTACCATTTTTAGAGCCTTTTGCCCTTGTTATAGCCATTATAGTTTGCATTGCCGAAGTGTTTTTAGGCGTAATGCTATTAATGGGAACGAAAACGAAATTCACACTTCGGTCATTGTTGGCAATGCTTATTTTCTTTGGCTTTTTAACTTTCTATTCGGCTTATTATAATAAAGTTACCGATTGTGGCTGTTTCGGAGATGCTATTAAATTCACTCCTTGGCAATCTTTTGGCAAAGATATATTGTTGCTTGTACTTACCTTAATTTTGTTTGCTGGACAGAAGTATATAACTCCTATTTCAAAAGGAAAACTTCCGTTTGTTATCAACGCATTAACACTTATTGGTTGTATATATTTCGTTTACCATGTGTACAATCATTTGCCTATAAAGGACTTTCGTCCATATAAAATAGGCGTAAATATTCCCAAAGAAATGACAATTCCTGAAGGAGCTCCATTACCAAAATACGATTATCATTGGAAATTCAAAGTTAATGGAAAAGAGGAAGTTATAACCACCAAAGGCGATTATCCGAATGTACAAGGCGAATTTATTTCGGTAGATACTGAGGAAATTGATAAGGGGTATGTACCTCCTATTCACGATTTTTTTATCGAAAAAAATGGAGAGAATTATTTAGAGGAAATGATGAGCAAAGACAAGCTCCTTTTGGTAATTTCATACCGAATCGACAAAGCTGACAAAGACGCATTTTCGGCTATCAAAACCGTAACAGACAAGGCTCTCAAACAAGGATATACCGTCATTGGGCTTACTTCAATCATAGAACAAGCCGAAGATATTAAAAAGAAATACGAACTCAATTTCGATTTTTATTTCAATGATGAAACTACACTAAAAACAATGATTCGTTCCAACCCTGGGGTTATGCTCCTACAAAAAGGAACTATTATTGACAAAAAGCATTATAACGATTTGGACAAACTTGCCCTTTAATCTTCTGCTAAAATAAATGATTTCAAAATAAAAGAAAGTGATAAAAGTCACTTTCTTTTGTTTTTATTAACAATTAATTTTCAACAACTTAAATATTTATATACTAATTTTTCAAATATTTTATTAGGAAAAAATTTGTTTTTCTTGATTTTAATTTCTACTTTGCGATACAATTCAAAAAACCATAAATTATGAATCTTGTTACACGTTTATTTGATATTCCTTACTATCAACAGAAAAATTTCCCATTAAACGATACTTTCGTTACAAAATATAATGGTATTTGGGAAAAAACATCTACCGATGAATACATTCAGAAAAGTAACGCTATCAGCCGTGGATTACTACGATTGGGAGTAGAGAAAAACGATAAAATAGCCGTTATTTCGTCCAATAATCGGACAGAGTGGCATATTTTGGACATAGGTATTTTGCAAATTGGAGCTCAAAATGTTCCTGTTTACCCTACCATTTCTTTGGAAGACTATCAATATATTTTTAATCACGCCGAATGCAAATATTGCTTCGTTTCGGATAAGGAATTACTTGACAAAATCACATCTATTAAAGAAAATCTTCCGCATCTGAAAGGCATTTATACTTTTGATGATATTCCGTACGCACATTGCTGGAAAGAAATTTTGGATTTGGGAAGCGACCAAAGCAATCAAGAAGAAGTAGAAAGCCGTAAACAAAGTATTGACACCAATGATTTGGCTACTATTATTTACACCTCAGGGACTACCGCTCGTCCTAAGGGAGTGATGCTTTCCCACAAAAACATAATCTCCAATGTGATAGATTGTAAAGATAGGCTTCCGCTACAAAAAGGTACTAAAAGCCTCAGTTTCTTACCCGTTTGTCATATTTTTGAGCGTATGCTTACCTATTTTTATCAATATTATTCTATCCGCATTCATTTTGCTGAATCTATTGATAAAATGGGTGAAAACATCAAAGAAGTAAAACCTAATATAATGACCGTTGTTCCTCGCCTTATTGAGAAAGTGTATGACAAAATTTACGCAAAAGGAGATGATTTAAAAGGAATTAAGAAAAAGATTTTTTTCTGGGCTCTTGATTTAGGATTCAAGTTTGAGCCTTACGGAGCTAATGGTAGCTGGTATAATTTTAAACTAAAAATAGCCCGTAAATTAGTATTTAGCAAGTGGCATGAAGCTCTGGGAGGTGAATTAGATATGATGGTTTCAGGAAGTGCTCCGTTACAAGCTCGTTTGGCTCGTATTTTTGCAGCTGCAGGATTGCCTATAATGGAAGGTTATGGGCTTACTGAAACTTCGCCTGTAATTGCTGTAAATAGAGAGGCTGGCAAATATTGGAAAATAGGAACAGTAGGGAAACCTATAAATAATGTAGATGTAAAAATCGCAGAAGATGGTGAAATTCTATGCAAAGGAACTAATATAATGATGGGCTATTACAAAGACCCCGACCTCACAGCTTCTGTAATGACTGATGATTTCTTCCATACGGGAGATATCGGCGAAATAGATAACGAAGGATTTATAAAAATTACTGACCGCAAAAAAGAAATCTTTAAAAATTCGGGAGGAAAATACATCGCTACGAAAATGATTTAAAACCTGCTCAAACAATCGCGATTCATAGAACAAGCGATGGTCGTAGGCGATGGCGAAAAAATGCCTGCTGCTATCATTCAACTTAATTTCACATTTATAAAAGATTGGGCTACTCGTCATCATATTGACATCGGTAAAACGAACGAAGAAATTATCACAAACAAAAAGGTATTTAATCGTATCGAAAAGGAAGTAGAACGCGTAAATGATAATTTAGGGAAATGGGAAAAAATCAAAATTTTTGATTTAACTCCCGATGAATGGAGTATCGATGCGGGACACCTTACCCCTACCCTAAAATTAAAACGCCGTATAATCAAAGAAAAATACATTCATATTTATAACAAATTCTATAATAAATAGAAAATTATTACATAAATTTGCCGATTTGGGAATTAGTTCATTGTAATTGATTTTCAAATCGGTATTATTTTATAGAAAAAATGAACGAAATAACTGATATTACAAACTTTACATCGCCCAAAGGTACGGTTATTACTATCGGAACCTTTGACGGAGTGCATTTGGGGCATCAAAAAATAATCAAAAAATTAGTTGAATCTGCTAAGAAAAATGACCTTTTGTCAGCTATTTTTACTTTTTTCCCGCATCCGCGAATGGTAGTACAGCAAGATGATTCCCTTAAACTTATTCAGACCCTCAACGAAAAAAAACAAATATTGCAATCACTTGGTATTGACCTACTTATAACATATCCATTTGATGCCTCGTTTGCTCGAATGACCGCTGAAGAATTCGTAGAAGAACTATTAGTAAACCGATTAAAACTCAAAAAAGTAATCATCGGATACGACCATAGATTTGGGCGTAATCGTAATGCAGATATTAATGATATGAAGCGTTTTGGGCAGAAATATGGCTTTGAAGTCGAAGAAATTTCTGTCCAAGAAATTGATGAAGTATCTGTAAGCTCTACCAAAATAAGAAACGCTCTTAATAATGGTGATGTACAAACGGCTTGGAAATACCTCGGTTCGCCTTTTTCGATTACAGGTAAAGTAATTCACGGACTTAAAATAGGCAGAACTATCGGATTTCCTACCGCAAATATTCAAGTAGATGAATCTTATAAACTTATCCCGAAAGATGGTATTTATGTGGTGTACAGTAACATCAATAATCGAAAAATATACGGAATGATGAGTATCGGAAAAAATCCGACTATCGAAGGAAAAGGCAGAAGCATTGAAGCTTATTTTTTTGATTTTCAAGAAGATATATACAACAAAACATTGCAAATATATTTCTTAACTTATCTTCGTAATGAACAAAAATTCGATTCTATTGATGAATTAAAAAAGCAATTACAACAAGACGAAAGAGCCTCACGCGAATTTATAAAAACACTGTAACACAGCTTTTTCTTTGGTAATAAGAACCAAAAAAACAATTGATTTAGAGAATATAAACATATTTAAAAATATTTTCTTATATTTGTTGCAATTGTATTCAGCAAATTTTTCAAAAACTCTAAATCTAAAAAATAATGAAAACAACTTACGTAGTAAAAGCATATCGTACTGCTGTGGGAAAAGCCCCCAGAGGGTTACTTCGTTTTAAACGTCCCGATGAATTGGCTGCCGAAACAATAGCTTATATGATGTCGCAACTTCCTGATTTTGACAAAAATTTAATAGATGATGTGATAGTAGGCAACGCTATGCCTGAAGCCGAACAAGGACTCAATGTAGGGCGATTGATTTCGTTAATGGGATTAAAAACCGACCAAGTACCAGGAATGACTATCAACCGATATTGTGCCTCAGGATTGGAAACAATAGCCATCGCTATGGCTAAAATACAGTCAGGTATGGCTGATTGTATCATCGCGGGAGGAGTGGAAAGTATGAGTTATATTCCTTTTGGAGGATATCGACCATCGCCTGATTATAAAGCTGTTAAAGAAGGACACGAGGATTATTATTGGGGTATGGGGCTTACTGCCGAAAGTGTTGCTACACAATTTAATATTTCACGAGAAGACCAAGATTTATTTGCTTACCAATCCCACCAAAAGGCTTTAAAAGCATTGGCTACAAATGCTTTTGAAAAGCAAATTGCTCCCATTCAAGTAGAACAAGTGCTACTTGAGAATGGCAAACGTACCACTAAAACATATACTTTCAACACCGATGAAGGTCCTCGAGCTGATACCTCTATAGAGGCTTTAGCCAAGTTAAAACCTGTTTTTGCCCAAAACGGAAGTGTTACAGCAGGAAACTCTTCTCAAACCAGCGACGGAGCTGCTTTTCTATTGTTAATGAGTGAAGATATGGTTAAAAAACTAAAAGTAGAACCCATTGCACGTTTAGTAACTTACGCTGTGGCGGGTGTTCCTCCCAAAATTATGGGAATAGGTCCTGTAAAAGCAATTCCCAAAGCCTTAGAGAAAGCTGGTATGACCCTCAATGACCTTCAGCTTATAGAACTCAATGAAGCCTTTGCTTCCCAATCGTTGGCAGTAATTAGGGAATTGGATTTAAACCCCGAAATCATTAACGTTAACGGAGGAGCTATCGCTTTAGGGCATCCATTAGGCTGTACTGGAGCAAAACTTTCTGTTCAGCTTTTCGACGAACTAAAACGCCGAAACCAAAAATATGGAATGGTAACAATGTGTGTAGGTACAGGGCAAGGTGCTGCAGGAATTTATGAAGTCTTGTAATTTTATCCTTCATTGATTTTTCTTTATAACATCTAATGCATGTGAAAAAATATATACTATTTTGAAAAGTTTAAATCACCACACATTAATTTCAATAATTTCTGTATTTTTGCACTCAATTTTATTTTAACTAAAATGTCAAAAAGAATTACCATCACAGCGGCTTTGCCGTATACAAACGGTCCTATTCATATTGGACACTTAGCGGGTGTTTACGTTCCCTCTGATATTTATGCTCGTTACCAACGACTGAAAAACAACGATGTAGCTTTCATCTGTGGAAGTGATGAACACGGAGTTGCTATTTCTATCAAAGCTAAAAAAGAAGGCGTTACTCCGCAAGAAGTCATCGATAAGTACCATAATATTATCAAAAAATCATTTGAAGATTTTGGAATTTCGTTCGATAATTACTCACGAACTTCTCTTCCTATTCACCACAAAACAGCGTCCGATTTCTTTAAAAAATTATACGAACAAGGCGATTTCATTGAAGAAATATCGGAACAACTTTATGACCAAGAAGCTCATCAATTTTTAGCTGACAGATTTGTCATAGGAACTTGCCCAAAATGTTCAAATACAGAGGCTTATGGCGACCAATGCGAAAAGTGTGGTACTTCTCTTAATGCTACTGATTTAATAAATCCAAAATCGACCATTACAGGGTCTGTTCCTGTTTTGAAACAAACCAAACATTGGTTTTTACCACTGAATCGCTATCAAGAGTTTATTGAAAAATGGATTTTAGAAGGTCATAAAAATGATTGGAAACCAAATGTTTACGGACAAGTAAAAAGTTGGCTTGATGATGAACTAAAACCACGTGCCGTAACACGCGACCTTGATTGGGGAATTCCTGTCCCAATAGATGGAGCCGAAGGAAAGGTTCTTTACGTATGGTTTGATGCTCCTATCGGGTATATTTCCTCCACCATCGAATGGGCGGAACGTGAGGGCAAAGATTGGCGACCGTATTGGAAAGACAAAAATACCAAATTAGTGCATTTTATCGGAAAAGATAACATCGTTTTTCATTGTATCATTTTTCCTGCAATGCTGAAAGCCGAAGGCTCATATATTTTACCTGATAATGTACCAGCTAATGAGTTTTTGAACTTGGAGGGCAACAAACTTTCAACTTCCAAAAATTGGGCTGTTTGGCTACACGAATATCTGCAAGACTTTCCTAATCAGCAAGATGTGTTGCGTTATGTGCTAACTGCCAACGCTCCTGAAACAAAAGATAATGACTTCACTTGGAAAGATTTTCAAGCTCGTAATAATAATGAATTAGTGGCTATTTTTGGAAATTTTATCAATCGTGTGATGGTGCTAACGCATAAATATTACAACGGAATTGTACCTACGCCGAATCATCTTTCTGAAACGGATTCTTCAACTCTAACAGCAATGAATCAATTCCCTGAACTGATTTCCAATTCATTAGAAAAGTATCGTTTCCGTGAAGCATTACAAGAATTAATGAATTTAGCCCGATTAGGTAATAAATATCTTGCCGATGAAGAACCTTGGAAGCTCATCAAAGAAAACCCTGAAAGAGTAAAAACACAAATGTATGTTGCTCTACAAATTGCAGGAGCTTTAGCTGTTCTTTCTGAACCTTTTATGCCTTTTACGTCTGAAAAATTAAAAAATATGTTGAATTTTTCAGAAATAAAATCAAATATATCTTGGAAAAGTATTGAAAACACCCAAAACATCATTCCAAACGAACATAATTTAGGAAATCCAGAACTTCTTTTTGAAAAAATTGAAGATGAAGCTATTGAAAAACAACTACAACGTTTAGAAAACACTAAATTAGAAAATAAATCAATAGAAAATACTATAAATTCTCAAATAGAACCTCAAAAAGAACTTATATCTTACGAGGATTTTTCTAAAATGGATATTAGAATCGGGACGATTTTGGAAGCTGAAAAAATGCCAAAAGCCGACAAACTATTGATTCTTAAAGTAGATACAGGTATTGACGTACGCACCATCGTATCAGGTATTGCGGAAAGCTTTAATCCAAAAGATATTATTGGCAAAAAAGTAACCGTTTTGGCAAATCTTGCTCCGAGAAAATTACGTGGGGTAGAAAGCCAAGGTATGATATTAATGGTAGAAAATACGCAAGGCAAATATGTATTCTTAAATCCTGATAATGAAGATATTAAAAACGGAACAGTTGTAAAATAATATTCGCAAATCAAATTTAAAATCTCTCGTCCTACAAAAAATAATAATAGGACGAGAGATATTTTTATTTAACTTTCCATATATACTTCAATAGGAGCACACGAACAAACTAAGTTTCTATCGCCATGAGCTTCATTTACACGACGAACTGTAGGCCAAAACTTATTTTCTACGATAGATTCCAATGGGAAAGCAGCTTTTTGCCGACTATATGGTAAGTTCCACTCATCAGAAGTAATCATTGAAAGTGTATGAGGGGCATTTTTTAATACATTTGCCTCATCTGTAAGGGTTGATTCCTCTATCTCTCTACGGATAGAAATCATTGCTTTGATAAATAAATCCAACTGGTTTTTACTCTCACTCTCAGTAGGTTCTACCATTAAAGTTCCCGCTACTGGAAAGGAAACCGTAGGTGCGTGGAAACCATAATCCATCAAACGTTTAGCGATGTCAATAGCCTCTATACCATTTTGCTTAAACGGACGACAATCCAAAATCATTTCGTGAGCTGCCCTTCCTTGCTCGCCTGTATATAAGATTTCGTAATGTTTTTTCAGATTTTCTTTCAAATAATTTGCATTCAAAATAGCGAAACGAGTAGCGTTGGTTAGTCCTTCTCCTCCGAGCATTTTAATATACGCATACGAAATTAAGCATACATAAGCACTTCCGTAAGGAGCTGACGAAATTGCTGTAATAGCTTCACTTCCTCCTGTTGGGATAATTGGATTTGTAGGTAAGAATGGTGCAAGATGTTTTGCTACACAAATAGGTCCTACACCTGGACCACCTCCTCCGTGAGGAATTGCGAAAGTTTTATGCAAGTTCAAATGACAAACGTCTGCTCCTATGACACCTGGATTGGTTAGCCCTACTTGTGCATTCATATTAGCTCCGTCCATATACACCTGACCTCCGTTTTTATGGATAATCTCTGTTATTTCAATAATCGAAGATTCAAATACCCCATGAGTAGAAGGATATGTAATCATCACAGCAGCCAAATTATCTTTATACTTTTCGGCTTTTTCTTTAAGGTCAGCTACATCAATATTTCCGTGTGCATCTGTCTTAGTAACAACCACTTGCATACCAGCCATTACTGCCGATGCAGGATTTGTACCGTGTGCCGATGACGGAATCAAACAAATGTTACGATGCCCTTCCCCATTTGAAATATGATACTGACGAATTACCATCAGACCAGCATACTCTCCATTAGCTCCAGAGTTAGGCTGTAATGAAGTTGCCTCAAAACCTGTGATTATGGACAATGCTTTTTCCAATTCAGTAAGCATTTTATGATAACCTTCTGCTTGATTTTTAGGAGCAAATGGGTGAATATTAGCCCATTCTACGGTACTTAACGGAAGCATTTCCGTAGCGGCATTCAACTTCATTGTACAAGAACCTAAAGAAATCATCGAATGGTTTAACGAAAGGTCTTTGCGTTCTAATTTCTTGATATAACGCATCATATCAGTTTCACTATGATATGAATTAAATACTGGAGCTGTTAAAAATTCAGTTTGACGACGCAAATTAGCTGGAATTTCATTCTTATTCTCCAATGAAGAGATTACCACATTAGCTTTTCCTGCTACTTGTGTAAATACCGCAAGAATATTATTAACTTGCTCTACATCAACCGTTTCATTAATTGAAATATTAACCGTTTCTTTATTAGGGAAATAGAAATTGATTTGTTTCTCTTCGGCAATAGCCTTTACTTTTTCGGCATTAGCTTTAACTGAAATGGTATCGAAAAACGATTTGTTTTTTATCTCAAAACCTAATTTTTCCAAATTATTTTTAAGCGTTACCGTAGCATTGTGGATTTTTCCTGCGATGTATTCCAATCCTTTTGGTCCGTGATAAACAGCATACATACCAGCCATTACAGCAAGTAATACTTGTGCTGTACAGATATTGGAAGTAGCTTTATCTCGTTTGATATGTTGCTCACGTGTTTGCAATGCCATACGTAAAGCAGTGTTTCCGTCGGCATCAATCGTTACTCCTATGATTCTACCTGGTATAGCACGTTTGTACTCTTCACGCGTAGCGAAATACCCCGCGTGAGGACCTCCATACCCTAACGGAATTCCAAAACGTTGTGAAGTTCCTACTACTACATCTGCACCAAATTTGGCGGGAGCTTCCAGCATCACAAGGCTTAACAAGTCGGCTGCAACTACTACTTTGATTTCTAAATTATGGGCTTTTGCTACAAAATCTGAATAATCAAACACTTCACCATTTGTAGCCGATGGATATTGAACTATCGCCCCGAAGAAGGTAGCATCTAAATTTATTTCTTCATGATTACCTACAACTAATTCTATTTCAAAAGGATTCGCCCGAGTTTCTAATACGGAAAGTGTTTGGGGCAGAATTGTCTCAGAAACAAAGAATTTATTTACATTATTTTTCTTTTGGTCTCTACTGCGAAGTTCAAAAAGCATTGCCATAGCCTCAGCAGCAGCGGTTCCTTCGTCCAATAACGAAGCGTTAGCAATTTCCATTCCCGTCAAATCTATAATAACAGTTTGGTAATTAAGCAATGCTTCTAAACGTCCTTGAGCTATTTCGGCTTGATAAGGTGTATACGCAGTGTACCAACCTGGATTTTCGAAAATATTTCGTTTAATTACCGAAGGCGTTATGGCTTCGTGATATCCCAATCCGATGTAGGAATTAAATACTTTATTTTTTTTTGCTAATTCATTAATATGTTGCAAAAACTGATATTCACTAATCCCTTTTGGAAGATTTAAAGGCGATTTTAAACGAATATCTTTCGGAATGGTTTGGTCTATGAGCTGGTCTAAACTATCAGCTCCGATGGCTTTTAACATTTCAGGAACATCACTTTGTGATACTCCAATGTGGCGAAATTCAAATCTTTCTGTATTCATTTTTAATATGTCTTGATTCTAAAATCGTAATTATTTTAAGTTACAAATTTACGACTATTTTATGAAATGACAAATTTTTTAAGAGATGATTTACTGCAAAGTTTTTGGATATATTCTCTGTAATTTATCTCTAAAATCGCTTTTAACACACAAATTAATTTTTATTTTAAAACTATCACAAACGCAAAACTTTGGCAATATCGGGCGTAAAATAATTCTTTCCTTTCATTACTTTTCCGTCTTCTCGGTAAATAGGTTTTCCATTTTCATCTAATTTGCTCATATTACTGCGATGTATTTCCGAGAACACCTCTTCTATTTTGTATTGCAATCCGTGTTCTATGATTGTTCCACAGAGAATGTAAAGCATATCTCCCAAAGCATCAGCCACTTCTATCAGATTTCTGTTTTGAGCAGCTTCCAGATACTCTTCATTTTCTTCTGCCATCAATTTAAATCTTAAATTGATAATTTCATTTTTTAAATCTACCGTAGGTTTTTCACTTACGTTTACCCCAAATGCTTTATGAAATTCTGTTACTGCTTTAATTTTTTCTTTCATTTTTTTAATTTATTTGTAAATTTATTTAACTATTAGTTATTTCATATAAGATAAAATCTTTTAATTCACAAAAATAATCATTTTTCAAATACAATTACATTATTCTTAAACTTTATTTATCAAAAACACATAAATTTTATACAAAATAAGCCTCAAATCATTTGTTTTTTATCTTTTTATTATTTATTTTTGCCTTTACCAAAATTACTATATAATTATGTTGAAACATTTTTTAACCCTTGAGTGGAAGTCTTTTTTTCGTTCGGCAAGTTTTGGTAAAAGCCTCGCATTAAAGATTTTAGTAGCTTTTCTGATTATATACTTCCTTGTTGTATTTTTCTTTATAGGCTTGGGAATGTATCCAATTTTAAAAGAAGCATTTCCCAATCAAAAACCTATACAAGTTATCAATACATTTGTAGCACAATGGATGTTGACAGAATTTTTCGTACGTTTTGTGTTACAATCATTGCCTACTGTAAGCATTAAACCTTTATTAATCAACAACATAACAAAAACAAAAATCATTCGATTTTTACTAATCAAAACAATTTTTTCACCATTTAATTTTTTCGCTCCGTTATTGATTTTTCCTTTTGGAATATGGAATATCTTTATGAATGACTATTCGCTTGTAAGTATTTTAAGCTGGTGGATTGCCATATTATCGCTGATGTTCAGTATTAATTTCCTAAATTTTTTAATCGACAGAATATTTGCTAACAATATCAAAGGTTTGCTTCCTTATGCGGTTATACTTTTGTTTTTTGTTGGTTTAGAGCGTTTCGGTGTATTCAGCACCTCAGATTTTGTAGGAAATCTGATGAATATACTTTTGGATAAACCTTATTTTGTATTTATTCCAATAGGATTATGTTTTCTTTCATACAAACTGATTTACAATTATTTACATAAAAATTTCTATTTAGATGACGCTCTAAAATCAAAAACGCAAAAAGCGAGTGTAACAGACTTCGGCTGGGTTAAACTCTTCGGAAAAATAGCTCCTTTCTTACAACTCGATTTGAAACTCATCTGGAGAAATAAACGCACCAAATCTGTCATTTGGACTGTATTACTTTTGGCATTCTATGGATTGTTATTTTATCCAAATCCAGTAACAAGAGAATCTTTCGTTACTTTGATTTTTGTTGGGGTACTCACCTCGGGAAGTTTTCTTATTAATTTCGGGCAGTTCATTCCTGCTTGGGATAGCTCCTATTATTCAATGCTAATGTCGCAAAATATTCCAATGAAAGAATATATTAAGTCTAAAGCCTACCTCTTATATGGGTCTATTTTAATACTTACGTTATTGACGACACCTTACATATATTTTGGAAAACATATCTTTTTTTTAAATCTTGCAACTGCTTTATATAATCTCGGGGTAAATGTTCCAATTATTCTTTATATGGACGCATTTAACAAAAAACGAATTGATTTAGACAAATCTACAATGATGAATTATCAAGGCACGGGAATTATACAATGGCTCTTGGCTATTCCTTTTTTAGTAACTCCTATATTAATCGGTTCATTATTCAAATTTTTATTTGATGAAACGTGGGCTACTATTTTTTTTGGTGGATTGGGAATTGTCGGTTTTTTATGTAAAGAGTTCTTTTTTAACATCATAGCAAATAAATATAAATCAAGAAAACATATCACCATTAACGGATTTAAACAACAAGCGTAAACAACTATGATACAAGTACATAACCTTAGTAAAATATACAACGGCATTACCGTTTTGAATATACCTGAACTGACTATTACCAAAGGTGAAAGTTTCGGACTTGTTGGTAATAATGGAGCTGGAAAAACCACTTTTTTCAA
>JAUNHN010000039.1 GCA_030523915.1 Capnocytophaga sp.
GGAATGTTTAGCCTTTCTGGCGAAACTAAACGGAGCAATACAAAATGTTTAGCCACTCTGGCGGAACAAAAATCAAAAAAATGATTTTCGGGCTGAGGTAATTACTTTTTAGCGATATAATAAATATTTTTGAATAGTTTTAAGGCAAGTAAACTATAAATATTACTTTTTCTTGCTATTTTTGCACCCAAAAAAGAATATGGCAAGAGACGAGGTCTTAAAAGCCCGTTGGGAAAAAATCGTTACACAATTATCAAAGGACTTTGCTTCGGGAGAGAAGCTGGATTTGGAAGCAATTATATATCTTATAGGTGTGCAAGAGTTGGGACTGCTCAAACGCAAGTACAAAAAAGATGAAAAAATTAATTTGATGCACATAGCAATCTGTAAGTTACTTGAGCCTTACGGCTATTACAAATTTGATTATATAGATGCTGATGGCTGGCCTCATTATTTGTTGGTAGAAGAATTACCTCCTCTGAAAGCGGGGGAACAATCTATTTTGATGAAAGAAGCCATAGTTCTATATTTTGAGAAAAATGGTTTTTTTGAGGCAGAATAATAGAAAAAAATTTAATTTATAAGAAATAAAATACGGAATAATATTTCTGTACTAATAAAATATTAAAAATGCAAACAAACAAAAAGGTAGCTTTCTATACATTAGGTTGTAAACTGAATTTTTCAGAAACATCGACTATTGCTCGTAGTTTTGAAAATGAAGGTTTTGAGCGTGTTGATTTTGAAGATGTTGCAGATATTTATGTTATCAACACTTGTTCTGTAACTGAAAATGCAGATAAGCAGTTCAAACAGATAGTTCGTAAGGCATTGAAAACCAATAGTAATGCGTTTGTTGCTGCGGTTGGCTGTTATGCACAACTTAAACCTGAAGAGTTGGCTGCGGTAGACGGAGTAGACTTGGTATTGGGAGCTAAGGAAAAGTTTGATATTACACAATATATTGATGATTTGACCAAAAATAATGAAGGTCAGGTGCATTCGTGTGAAATATCGGAAACGGATTTTTATGTAGGAAGTTATTCCATAGGAGACCGCACGCGAGCTTTTCTAAAGGTACAAGATGGTTGCGATTATAAATGTACATATTGCACTATCCCGATGGCACGTGGTATTTCACGTAGCGATACGATAGCCAATGTACTGAAAAATGCACAAAAAATATCAGAACAAGGAATTAAAGAAATCGTACTTACAGGTGTAAATATAGGCGATTATGGTAAGGGAGAGTTTGGTAATAAAAAGCACGACCATACTTTTTTGGATTTAGTACAGGCTTTGGATAAGGTCGAAGGTATTGAGCGTTTGCGTATTTCGTCTATTGAACCGAATTTACTAAAAGACGAAACCATTGATTTTGTATCGAAAAGCAAAACCTTTGTGCCTCATTTTCACGTACCTTTACAAAGTGGAAGCAATGATATTTTGAAAAAGATGAAACGCCGATATATGCGTGAACTTTACCTTAGTAGGGTGCAGAAAATCAAAGAAGCAATGCCACACGCTTGTATTGGAGCTGATGTTATTGTAGGTTTCCCTGGTGAAACGGACGAACATTTTCTGGAAACGTATCACTTTTTGAGCGAGTTGGAAGTCTCTTATTTGCACGTGTTTACCTATTCGGAACGGGATAATACCGAAGCGGTGCTTATGGACGGAGTAGTTCCTGATGCGGTTAGAGCAAAGCGTAGCAAGATGCTCCGAGGACTTTCAGCTAAAAAGCGAAATGCCTTCTACCAGAGCCAGTTAGGAGTAGAACGAATTGTGCTTTTTGAAGGAGAGAATAAACAAGGATATATCCACGGATTTACCGAAAACTACGTGAAAGTAAAAACTCCTTGGAATCCTGAATTGGTCAATACATTACATCGAGTTAAACTGACCAAAGTAGATTCAGACGGAATAGTACGATTTGAGTTTTTAACATAATGGAACTCAAAAGAGAGCGATTTTTTAAATTTGTAATAAAAAAACTCCTATAAAATTATTATTTTTCTTTTAAAATTAGTAGCTTTGTGAAGTTTTTAAACTTAAATAATTACTGTTTAATATAAAATAAAATAATACAATGAGTTACAGAATTGAAAAAGACACTATGGGCGAAGTAAAAGTTCCTGCGGATAAATATTGGGGAGCTCAAACAGAACGTTCACGTAACAATTTTAAAATCGGTGCTCCCGCTTCGATGCCTATCGAAATCGTACGAGGGTTTGCCTACCTTAAAAAAGCGGCTGCCTTTGCCAACTGCGATTTAGGAGTGCTTTCTACCGAAAAAAGAGATGCTATTGCTCAGGTTTGTGATGAGATTTTAGCAGGAAAATTAGACGACCAATTTCCGCTTGTAATTTGGCAAACAGGCTCTGGAACACAATCGAATATGAATGTAAACGAGGTTATCGCCAACCGAGCTCAGATACTTGCGGGCGGAAAAATCGGCGAAGGAGAACCCGTTTTAAAAGCCAATGACGATGTAAACAAATCACAATCATCAAACGATACCTTCCCAACGGGAATGCACATTGCGTGTTACAAAATGGTTGTGGAGAAAACAATCCCAGGTGTAGAGCAATTACGCAACACCTTGAAAACCAAAGCAGAAGCCTTTAAAAATGTAGTGAAAATAGGACGTACACACCTTATGGACGCTACACCTCTAACGCTCGGACAAGAAATTTCAGGATATGCCGCACAGCTTGATTACGGACTGAAAGCCTTGAAAAATACCTTGGCTCACTTGTCGGAATTGGCATTAGGCGGAACAGCCGTAGGTACAGGGTTAAATACGCCAAAGGGATACGATGTAAAGGTAGCGGAATACATTGCCAAATTCACAGGACATCCGTTTGTAACGGCTCCGAATAAGTTTGAGGCGTTGGCTTCGCACGATGCACTTGTAGAGGCTCACGGAGCGTTGAAACAATTGGCAGTATCGTTAAATAAAATAGCCAATGACGTGCGTATGTTGGCTTCGGGACCTCGTTCGGGGATTGGCGAGATTTTGATTCCAGAGAATGAACCAGGAAGTTCTATTATGCCAGGGAAAGTGAATCCTACTCAGTGTGAGGCACTTACAATGGTTGCGGCTCAGGTAATGGGCAACGATGTAGCTATCACTATTGGAGGTACGCAAGGGCATTATGAGTTGAACGTGTTTAAGCCTTTGATGGCTTCCAACTTCTTGCGTTCGGCAGAATTATTGGGTGATGCGTGTGTGTCTTTTGACGAGCATTGTGCAAAAGGAATAGAGCCTAACTATAAGCGTATTAAGGAGTTAGTAGATAATTCGCTGATGTTGGTTACGGCATTGAATACCAAAATCGGGTATTACAAAGCGGCGGAAATAGCACAAACGGCTCATCGCAACGGCACTACGCTAAAAGAAGAAGCGGTACGTTTGGGATATGTTACCCCAGAGGATTTTGACGCTTGGGTAAAACCCGAAGATATGGTGGGGAGTTTGAAATAAATTTTCAAAAAAAAAATAAAAAATAGGAGGGATTATACCAAATCTCTCCTATTCTTTTATAGCTGAAATAATAATTTTTTCTACTTCGGAGATTTGATTTTGGATGTTATTCAAATCTATTTTAATAGGTTTGTGTACATAGAAAGTGATTTTATTACCAATTCCTATAGGAAAACTCCCATATTTTGAAATTTTCCACGAATTGTTGATGGTAATGGGAACTACATAACCATCAGGCATATTCTCCATAATAGTCTCTAAGCCTTTAGTTTTGAAGGGTTTGGGTTTGCTTCCTCGGCTTCGAGTACCTTCAGGGAAAATAAGCCCAGCATCGTTATTAGCTTGTAATGATTTGCCAAATTCGGCTAATTGAGGAATAGCATTTTGAGGTTTGCTTCGGTCAATGAGTACAGAACCGTTATGACGCAGATTGATGGTGATACTCGGTGTTCCATTGCCTAATTCTTTTTTGCCTACAAATCGGATACTGTATTTACGTAAATACCAAATCAGAGGAGGTATGTCATAAATACTTTGATGATTGGAAGCAAAAATTAAAGGTGTATTCTCTGGAAGTTGTGTTTCAAAAGTGAATTTTACACGATTTCCTGAAAGTAAAAATGATTTGACGAGTAAAATATTTAAAAAATCAACCAGCACTTTGTGTGCTTTTCTTCCCAAAAAATGAATACAAATCCATTGTAAAGGGTGAAAAATAAGTAACAATGAAGCAAAAGCAACATAATGAAGTACGCTCAGAAGATATATGAGTATTTTCATCGGAGTTTTATTAAAAGAAAAACCGTCCGAAGGCGAAAGATTTAATTTTCTTGGGCGGTTTTTCTAAAGTATTTTGTTAGCAAAATTCGTCGTAAGCCTGTTGAAGATTTTCAGCAATCATATCAGCATAGCGTCCCTCAATGTGATGACGCTCAAGCATATGAACCAATTCTCCATCTTTAAATAATGCTATACTTGGTGATGACGGAGGAAAAGGAAGCATAAAATTACGAGCTTCTTCGGTAGCTTCGCGGTCTACTCCTGCAAAAACCGTTGTTAAATAATCAGGTTTTTTAGCATTTTGAAGACTCATAATGGCAGCAGGACGTGCATTACGTGCCGCACAACCACAAACTGAATTAACTACTACCAGCGTAGTTCCTTCTTTTTTCAATGCCTGTTGAACGGCATCAACTGTTTTTAATTCTTCGAAACCAACAGCTGTTAGTTCATCTATCATAGGTTTTACCAAATCTGGTGGATACATATTAATTTTAATTTTAGTTATAGGGTGCAAAGATATGAAAAATAATTCACAAAAGGAAATTAAATAAAGAAGCCTATTTACAGAATGCCTACTTAATAAGCCTTCCGTTTTTTCGAGAAAATTCAAAAACTTGCTTTATTCAGAAAAAAAATGTATTTTTGAAGCCAAAATATATAGATAAATTGAGTTTATTGTAATGATTAAATTTAATTAATGTGCATTTAAAATATAATTTTTACAATGTTTCAATTCTTGTAATTTTTGATAAAATACATTTGAAAAATAATATTTGGACAAAAATATATTCTCAATAATTATTTTCTATTTAAATTTGAAATAATCAATTTTCAATACTTATATGACTAAATACACAACAGCTCAGGAAGCTCTGAAAGTAGTTAAGAGCAACAATTTCATATATTTGCAAGGAGGAGCGGCAGTTCCAACACATTTGGTAGAAATACTCGTAGAGCGAGCTCCCGAACTCAAAAATGTTACCATAGGGCATATTCATACAGAAGGAGAAGCTCTGTATGCAGACCCTAAATACAAAGGTAGTTTTTTTGTAAATCCTTTCTTCTTATCGAAAAATGTTAGACATATATTTTCGGTAGGAAACGGAAGTTATACGCCTGTTTTTCTGAGTGATGTTCCTTTGTTATTCGACCGAAAGCATATTGCAGTAGATGTTGTTTTGATACAAGTTTCACCGCCTGATAAAAACGGAAATTGCTCAATGGGAGTGTCAGTTGAGGCTACCAAATCGGCTCTTCGAAATGCTAAATATGTCATAGCTCAAGTTAATAAATATGTTCCACGTGTGTTTGGCGATGCTATAATTCATGTAAATGATATTGATTATTTGGTGGAATATGATAAGCCTTTACCTTCTGTGAATGCAAGTATTCCAAATGATATTGAAAATCAAATAGGTAAGCATATCGCGGGGCTGATAGAAGACGGAAGTACTATTCAGTTGGGTATAGGAAGTATTCCAGATGCTACACTTACACAAATGTTACATTTGAAAAATTTAGGAATCCATACCGAGTTACTTACCGACGGAGTGCTGAATCTTATTAAAAAAGGTATCGTAAATGGTTCACAAAAGAAGATAGACAAAGGCAAAATCATAGCTTCGTTTATGATAGGTTCGCAAGAATTTTATGATTTTGTAGATAATAACCCAATGGTAGCGTTGATGGAAGCCTCATACACAAATGAAGTGTCTATCATAAAGCAGAATCCAAAAATGGTGTCAATTAATTCGGCTATTGAGGTGGATTTGACAGGGCAAGTTTGTGCTGATTCTATCGGAACTCGTTTGTATTCAGGTGTGGGGGGTCAGGTTGATTTTGTGCGAGGTTCATCGCTAAGTGAGGGAGGAAAATCTATCATAGCACTACCTTCAATTACCAAACGAGGCGAAAGTAAAATAGTTCCTTTCCTCAAACAAGGTGCGGGAGTGGTAACAACTCGCTCACACGTACAATATGTAGTTACCGAATATGGTGTAGCAGAGCTTTTTGGCAAAAACATTCACCAGCGAATAAAGGCAATGGTAAACATAGCTCATCCGATGCACAGAGAGGTTTTGGAAAGAGAATATTTTGATGTATTCTCAAAAAAATAAATCAGTAAGAGATGGATATACAAGAAATTATAGCGTATACATTAGTAGTTATTGCGGTACTTTTTTTAGTAAAGAAATTTTTTCTTCCCCGAAAGAAAAAAAAACTATGTGGCAATAATGACGAACATTGCAAATGCGGATAAATAAAAAGATACTTTCCAAACTTCTTTTTATCGAATTTAAAGTTTGTTTTTTGTTAAAAGAAATATTTTGTATCTTTGCCCCCACTTTCCGTAAGGAGATGTACATCATCTGTAAATAATCTTGAAAAAGAAGTCTGTACATATTAGGTTCATAGGATTTTTATTAATCCTTTGTATGCTGAAAGTTGCCTTTCCTGTGGGAGAATTCTTCCACGACCACCACGAGCATCATTCAGCTGAGCAGATATGTTCCCACGTTAACGGAAAAGAATGCCAACACGATGCTCATTACTCCGATGTACATCAGCATCACCACGATTGTATTTTCTTCCAATTACACGTCTTTTTTGTTCCGTCTTATTTCGTTTATACGCTCTTCAAGCAAGAGCAACATATATCCTTCTTTATCAAGGAGGTACACTATGTGTATTCTTTTAAAAACATCTTCACTCGGGGTCCGCCCTTTATCACTTTTGCTTAAAATAATCTCTATCCTCAAAAGAACATTTTGAGAGGACATTTATTGAACAAAATGTATCAATAAATACATCACACTATTTTTTAAAACAATAACACCAGAAGATTTATATGCGTAAAATCCTTTATCTTTTGGCTTGCTTAGGCGTGTTTACTGCTTTCGGGCAAGAAAAACTACATCTGAGAGTCGAAGATAGTAGAGAAAAACAACCCCTATTAGGTGCTGTAATTCATTTCTTAGGACAACATTACCTTACTAATGCTCAAGGAGAGGTCATCATACCTAACTTGAAGAAAGGTACATATCCTATCAAAATCACCTATTTAGGATTTGAAGAATATCAAAGTAGGATAACTCTTCCCCTATCTGATTCCCCTTGGGTAATTCGTATGGTAGAAAGCCTCAATGAACTCTCGGAGGTGGTTCTATCTTCTAATTATCAAGGGGCAAATAGAAATACAGTCGCCCAAGTTTTGACCAAAGACGACCTACAACGACAAGCAGGAGAGTCTCTTTCCAAAATGCTTACTTCATTACAAGGAGTTTCGATGTTACAAACGGGAGCTACTATCGCAAAACCTATCATTCACGGGCTACATAGTAACCGAATATTGATACTTAATAATGAAGTACGGCAAGAAGGACAACAATGGGGGGCAGACCACGCCCCTGAGATTGACCCTTCCCAAGCAAGTCGTATTACTGTAATTAAAGGTGCTGATGCTGTACGATACGGGTCAGATGCTTTGGGAGGAGTTGTCCTACTTTCCCCAAGCAAACTCCCTTATGGAGATGCTCTGCACGGAGAAGTAGCTCCTTCGTTTGCATCTAATGGACGAAAAGCTGCAACTTCGGCAAAGGTAGAGGGAACTATTCCGAGCCTTCCTCTATGGGCGTGGAGAGTGCAGGGAGCTGTAAAAAGGGGAGGGGACGTTCGTACCGCTTCCTATCATCTTAATAATACAGGAGTTAATGAAGCGAGTTTTTCTCTGGCAACAGGATTTGAAAAGGAGCAATGGGGAGTAGAAGCCTTTTATAGTCAATATAACAATGAGGCAGGTGTGTTTTATGGCGCTCATATTGGGAATTTAGATGATTTACTTCGCCGATTTGAAGTAGGTCGTCCATCAGAAACACTCCCTTTTTCCTATCAAATTAATGCACCTAAACAAGAGGTTACGCATCATTTGGCAAAGGCTAAGGCATTTGTATTGCTTCCGTTCGGAGGTAAATTAACAGCTCAGTATGCTTTCCAAGATGATATCCGACAAGAATATAACGTTCGGCGATTAGACAGAACGCGTATCCCTGCTTTGGATATGCACTTGGCAACTCATACACTCGATATTTCTTGGGAGAATAATTATGGGCAATGGAGAACAAATCTTGGGCTATCTGCCTTAAATCAGGAGAATTATAATAAACCAGGAACGGGAGTTGTCCCCGTGATTCCTAATTTTGCCTCTTTCGGGTATGGAGCTTTTGCAATTCAGAAATATGCTGGACAAAAGTGGGAGGCAGAAGCAGGAATACGGTATGATTATAAAACCTTGAATGCCGATGGTTACGACTCGTTCGGGCAACGTTACGGAGGCGACCATACATTTAATAACCTTACCTACCTACTTGGAGGAACGTTCAAACCAAATGAATTATGGTCTCTTACATCTAATATAGGTGTTGCTTGGCGAGCCCCACACGTAAATGAACTTTATAGCAACGGATTACATCACGGGGCAGGAACGTATGATATTGGAGATACGTCTCTTACATCTGAAACAGGAGCTAAGTGGATTACCTCTTTCAAATATCAAAAAGGGAAATTCTCTGCCAATGTTGATGCTTTCCTTCAGCTTATATGGAATTACATTTATGATGCTCCTACGGGGGAAGTTCGTACACTCTTTTCGGGGGCGTATCCTATATTTCAGTATCAGCAAGATGATGCTTTTTTTAGGGGAGCTGATTTGCAGTTAGCCTATCAAATATCTTCTTTATGGAAATATAGCCTAAGAGCTTCGGTAGTTTATGCCAATGAGTTGGAAACAAAAAAATACTTTCCGTTTATTCCTTCGGAGCGTATCTCACAAGAAGTATCGTTTAGTATGCCTGATGCAGGAGCTTGGAAAGATGTCTATTTTTCGGTAAAACATCAATTTGTGAATAAACAAACTCGTTTTGAACCTGCACAAGAATTGGTAAGCACTACACCAGCTGCTTATAATTTATTTGATGTTGGGGTAGGATGGAAGATACCTTTCGGGAAGCAATCTCTTGGTGTACATCTTTCTGCCGAGAATGTATTGAATGAATTGTATAAAGAATATACCAATAGGTTTCGTTACTATGCTCACGATTTAGGTAGAAATATCCAAATCAGACTTATATATTCTTTTTAGGTAGTAGTACTAATAGGTAATTTATCTGTATTTTGATTAAAAATAGAACACTTGCTGTCGAAGTTACCTAATTTGAAGAGTAAATTATCTTTTTGGAGTTAAAAAATAAAATTCCGAATCGAAAATTTATCTTCCCGAAGCTAAAAGGAAGATGAAAATTTGAAAAAATCATCTGACCGAAGTGAAAAGGCAACTGCCCGAAGCTAAAAGGCACGTTCCCGAAGCTAAGGGGGAGATGCCCGAACGCAAAAGGTAACTGCCTTAAAGCAAAAGGTAGCTGAAAAATGATTAAAATTAGATGTGAGATGCCTTATTTTTGGTGTTTTGTTGGTAAAAATAAATTTATAAGATAATAAAATAATAGTAAAAATGAAAAATTTATTTAGATATAGCTTTTGGATAGCTGTATTATTGTTAGGGATAAGTTGCTCGAAAGAAGCTCCTGCTCCCGAAAATGAAAAAGAAGATTTAGGACACGAATTGCCATCACGGGTAGAAGTTATTTCAACTGAAATGGTTCAGCAGGGAAATGATTTTATTCGTACATCATCTACCCAAAAGCAGGTTTATACTGTGAATGGTGTTTCGGGACTTATCTCTTCGGGTGATACGTTTCAATGGAAGCGTAACGTACGTTATTTATTAGAGATTGTATATTATAACTCGAATAATCAACGTATGAATAACGAGTTTGTAGATGCCCAAATGGCTCCTATACATCAGCATTTCTTTCGGGTAGAAGGGAAAACAACTGCCCAAATGGACGAAATCCTTACGTATTCTTATCAAGATACAAATCCAGAAACGGGATACTTAGGGGAAGCTAATGTAACGCTTTTAAAACGTAGCTGGGACAAAAACCAACCTGACGGATTAGACCCCATTGGTTTGAAAGGTGTTTTCTATGCTCAAGGGGAAGCTCAGCAACTTAAATTAAGGATTACCTTAGCTCATTTCTTAGGAGCTGAACGAGGATTTAACAAACTCCAAAACGGACAAGTTCGGAAGTATAATGAATTACCAAGTGCAAGTTTTTTTGCATCGGATTTTGATGTTTCCTTACCTGTTACAATAGTAGAATAATTTATTAAACAATTTAAAAGATTAAAAGATGAAAAAATTTATAAACATATTAAACGTAGGATTATTAGCAATATTGATGGTTTTTGTGGGGTGTAAGAAAGATAACGATGACCAAATCATAGAGGAACCTCACCACGAGGTGGAGTTTACAAAAGCTGAGTTTATTTTCACAGAGGGGCATACGCACGGGCTTTCATTCCACGGCGACCCAGTTTACGAAGGGGTGAAGTATCTTAAAAACCAACAGAAAGTAACTTACAACCTTGTGGACGGGAAGTGGGTCATTGCAGATGCAACTCCTATCCGTTTCAGGCAATCTTCCTACTACGGTCTTGAAATCGTGTACTACAATGCCGAAGGAGTACGCGTGAATTCCGAGATTATCGAAGAGGCAGATGTACATCAACATTTCTTCCAGATAGAAAATCCGAAAGCAATTAAAACAGGAACTATCCCTGCGGACATTAATACTTTGATGGCTTACACGTATCGTGATACGAACCCAGAAAATAAATATTATACGGGAGCAAATGCAGTTGGTGTAGAGCTTTTGGCAAGTCCAGTAGGATTAAAGGGATATTTCCAAGTGAAACATAATTATGTAGCATTCGATTTGAAAGTTTCCTTATCGCATTTCCTTGCTGCAAAAGCGAAACAACAAGATGGGGCGTACCGTCCTTATAATGTTTTGCCAAGTGGGAACGTTGCTCACTCAGATTTTCAAGTAACTATTCCTGTGCGTATCTTTTCTGACCGTTTAGATGAGAAAAATGAAGTTCAGGACTTGATGGATGAGTTTAACATCAGCCAAGAGGAAGCCGAAGCCGAGATAGATGCTAAACTAAACGCTGATGTAGATACAGAGTCTGGTCAGGTTTGGATGTAAAACCAGCTGTATTTCGCTATATTTGAATATGATTTTGGTGTAAATGAGGTTGTTCAATATTTTGGACAACCTCATTTTCTTTGGGCATACTTCTCCCGAAAATAAAAACTTCCAGAAAAAACCTTACTTAATCTCACCGATTGATTTTCATATAAAGAGATAAGAATTTCCCTCATGATTTGAGGTTTTCCTCATAACTTAAATGTTCAAATCTATATTATTTGATGATAATTCTACTTTGAATAGGGTAGAGGAGACCTTTCTTATTTAGGGCAATATGCAAAAAAAATCATAAAATTATGCTCTTAATGTGCTATATTTGTTGTATTTAGAATTATTTTAGTATTTTTGCCGTCGATTATTCAGGATTTATCAATGAACTTAAAATATATTGTATTGTTATCAGCTATTATTTCATTTTTTCAGTCGTTATGGGGGCAAAACAAACCATTGCGAGACGTAGATGTTTTTAAAAGAAACCCATCTGATATTATTTCTTTCACAGATGCTCAAAAAGAAGCTGAAAAAATTATCGAATACTTGCTACAAGAGAAACTAATTCCTGGGGCAGCCATTACTATTACCCAAAAAAATCAAATTATTTGGCAACAAGGCTATGGCTATGCCGATATCGACAAGAAAACTAAAATAGACCCGAAGAAAACACTTTTCAGAATAGCCAGTGTTTCTAAGCCACTATCGGCGGTGGCGTTGGCACGTTTGCAGGACAAACAGCTGTTTGATTGGAATTTATCACTCTATGAGTACGTTCCTGATTTTCCTAAAAAGCCATTCGATTTCACTATAAAGCAGCTGGGGGGGCATTTGGCAGGTATTCGCACTTACAAAGGAAATGAAGTACTTAGTAACAAACCGATGAGCATCGAGGAAGGAATTGGGATGTTTAAGAATGATATTTTGGAATTTGCTCCAGGAACTAAGCATCTGTATAGTAGTTTCAACTGGAATTTGATTTCTTTGGCGATGGAACGTTGCCTAAACAAAAAGTTTGAAGATATTGTATCAGAAGAAGTTTTAAAGCCTTTACAGATGAAAAACACTTATCCCGATAGAGGAAAAATAGTCCAAAATCAGGCTGTGCCATATTCTCGTACACAGAAAGGTTTTCGAGCTACAAGCCCTGTGCATAATTATTACAAGTTGGCTGGCGGAGGTTTTATTTCAACTTCCAACGATGTGGCTAAACTTGGTAATATGGTCATTTGCCACGACTTACTATCCCAAGCCTCCGAAAGTGAAATGTTGACGCCTCTTTGTACCGATGACGACAAGAATACGGGGTACAGTATTGGTTGGCAATCAAGTAAGGATTGGAATGACCGTCCTTACTATGGGCATATAGGAAATGGTGTGGGAGGGTATGCTTGGTTCTATGTATATCCGCAGGAACAAGTAGTTGTATCAATGCTTTTCAATGTAACGAACCCTCGTATTGATATTTATCTTCAACGCATTGTTGATTTTATCTTAGAAGGAACGGAATATTTAAATCTTGAATATTAGACTGTTTTCTGAAAAAGAATATAATTTCTTCAGAGAAAATAATTGTAATAAAAAGTTTTTATTGAATCATTTTCTGAAAATCTTGTTCACTAATCATCGGAATTCCTAAATTTTCGGCTTTTTCTTTTTTGCTAGGTCCCATATTATCACCCGCTATGATATAGCTTGTTTTGGACGAAATAGAAGAAGCTACTTTTCCACCATTTTGCTCAATTAGGTTTTTGAGTTGATCACGTGAATATAGTTCAAAAACGCCCGAAACAACGATGCTTAATCCTTTTAGCTTATCGGTTTGATTTTCAGTATCTTCTTCAGGAAGAGCGAATTTTAATCCGTAGCTTTTAAGTCGCTCTATTAGTTTTTTGTTTTGTGGGTCGGCAAAGAAAGAAATCACACTTTCGGCTATTCTGTTTCCTATTTCATCAACTTGGGTAAGTTCTTCTAAGGAAGCATGTTCAAGGCTGTCAATATTTTTATAATGTCGGGCTAATTTTTTAGCCACAGTTTCTCCTACATATCGAATGCCAAGAGCAAAAAGTACTCGTTCGAATGAAATTTCTTTTGATTTTTCGATACCTTTGACGATGTTTTCTGCACTTTTTTCTGCCATTCTTTCCAAAGGGAGTAGCTGTGGGATAGAAATTTCATATAAATCAGCATAATTTTGAATAATTTCATTCTTGAAAAGTAGCTCTACGGTTTCTCCACCAAGCCCTTCGATATCCATTGCTTTGCGAGAAATAAAATGCTGAATTTTTCCTGTAATTTGAGGAGGACATCCGTTAGTATTAGGACAATAATGCAGGGCTTCACCTTCATTCCGTATAAGAGGTGAGTTACATTCTGGGCAATGTGATATATATATTGTAGGCGAGGAATTTGCATTACGTTTTTCGGTAGAAACACCTACTATTTTAGGAATGATTTCGCCTCCTTTTTCTACGAAAACGGTATCTCCTAATCGAATGTCAAGTTTTTGGATTTGGTCGGCATTATGTAATGAAGCCCTTTTTACAATAGTTCCAGCGAGTAGTACAGGAGTAAGGTTAGCGACAGGAGTAATGGCTCCCGTACGTCCTACTTGATAGGAAATGCTTTCCAATATGGTAGCAACTTGCTCAGCTTTGAACTTATATGCCATAGCCCAACGAGGTGATTTAGAGGTATATCCAAGTTCGCCTTGCTGTTCTACATCATTTACTTTAACCACTACGCCATCTATTTCATAAGGCAAATCGTGCCGATGAATATCCCAATAATTGATGAATTCCATTACTTCGTGGGTAGATTTGCATAACTTGGATTCTTTGGGAACTTTAAAACCCCATTCGCGTGCTTTCTGCAACCCTTCAAATTGAGTAGCAATATTTATATCGCCTACTAATGAATACAATAAGCAATCCAGTGGACGTTTCGCTACTTCGGCTGTATCTTGCAACTTAAGACTTCCGCTAGCGGTATTTCGTGGGTTCATATATGGGTCTTCTCCAGCTTCGATACGTTCTTTGTTCATTTGTTCAAACCCTTTTTTAGGCAGAATGATTTCGCCTCGGATATGAAATTTGTTAGGGAAATCACCTTTAAGGGTCAGAGGTACACTTTTTATAGTGCGTACGTTGGCTGTAATTTCATCGCCTTGGAATCCGTCGCCACGAGTGGTAGCTTGGGTAAGTTTTCCGTTTTCATAGAGTAAATCTACAGATGCACCGTCATATTTTAGCTCACAAGTAAAGGCAATTTGATTACTACCAAGCGATTTGATAATACGCTTTTCCCAATCTTCTAAGTCTTCTTTTGAGTAGGAATTATCAAGCGAATACATTCGATATTCGTGTGTAATAGTTTTAAAATTTTTGGTAATACTTCCGCCTACTCGTACTGTGGGTGAATTTTCATCAAAATATTCAGGATACCGATATTCCAATTCTTGTAATTCTTTGAGTTGTAGGTCAAAATCATAATCAGAAATGGTAGGTGTGTCAAGCACATAATAGTTATAATTATGCTGATTTAAATTGTTTCGGAGCTGTTCTATTTTATTTTTGATATCCATATTTTGAGCTAAATGATTGATTAATGAATTTCTATCAATGAGGCGAATATACAAACTATTTGTTAATTAACAAATAAAAGAAATTAATGACAATATTTATTTTGATATTTTATAAGTGAATTAATTTATTTACGATAAATTTTTTGTGAAAAATAATCAAAATAATTTCATTGTCAATATTTTAGAAAAAAAACAATTTGTGGAGAAAAATAAATATACACTGCTAAAAATGTATTTTAAACAGCGAAAATTAGATTTTTCTTTTATAAACAATAAGGAAAATATACGTTTTTCTAATTTTGAACTTTTTATTACGGGATTAATTTTTAAAGAAAGAATCTACAAATTCATATTTATTAAAAATTTGTAAATCATCAACACCTTCGCCTACTCCGATGTACTTCACAGGAATTTGGAATTGGTCAGAAATGCCAATTACGACACCTCCTTTGGCAGTTCCGTCTAATTTTGTAATAGCAAGAGCAGAAACTTCGGTGGCTTTGGTAAATTCTTTGGCTTGTTCAAAAGCATTTTGTCCTGTAGAACCGTCCAAAACCAATAACACATCGTGAGGAGCATCACCGATTACTTTTTGCATTACTCGTTTTACTTTGCTTAACTCATTCATTAGATTGATTTTGTTATGTAAACGTCCAGCCGTATCGATGATTACCACATCTGCATTTTGGCTCATTGCCGAATTCAATGTATCATAAGCCACAGAAGCAGGGTCACTACCGAGCTGTTGTTTTACGATAGGTACACCTACGCGGTCAGCCCATACTTGTAGCTGGTCTATTGCGGCAGCACGGAATGTGTCGGCTGCTCCTAATACTACTTTGTAACCTTTCTTTTTCAGTTGATTAGCCAGTTTACCTATAGTAGTGGTTTTACCAGCTCCGTTTACACCTACTACCATCATTACGTATGGTTTTTTATCGGCTGGAATGCTAAAATCCGTTTCTTCACCTCGGTTACTTTCAGATAGTAGGTTGGCGATTTCTTCCCGCAGAATTGTATTTAATTCATTAGTTCCTAAGTACTTATCTTTGGCAACTCGTGCTTCAATACGATTGATGATTTTCAAGGTGGTATTTACTCCTACATCGCTTGCTATGAGAACCTCTTCCAAGTCGTCCAGAACGTCATCATCAACTTTTGATTTTCCTACAATAGCTTTACTGAGCTTATCAAAAAAGCTATTTTTAGATTTTTCCAAACCTTTATCTAAGGTTTCTTTTTTTTCTTTTGAAAAGATATTTTTTAAGAAATTTAGTGCCATTTTTTTTGTCAATTAATTAGGTTAAAATTTTCAATATAATAAATCATTGCCTGAGAATAATTTTTATATGAGACAAGGACTTTCAGAAAAATTTCTGCTAAGGTACAAAAAATATATACAAAAGCAATACTATCTAAAAAACTAATTTTATAGAAATTGTGTTCTGGATAATAAAAAAGCCGTCTCACGACAGCTTTTCATATTATAAATAGAGAAATTTTAATTATTTCTTTTTTAAGAAATCATCTACTAATTCAGGAGACATAACGCTCTCTACGAAAGTGTATGCACCCGTTTTAGGAGATTTAACCATTTTAATGGCTTTTGTTAATTTCTTTGATTTTCCTTGTAATGTTGCTACAGTTTTCTTTGCCATAACTCCTTAAATTATTTGATTTCTTTATGAACAGTTACTCTTTTCAAGATAGGATTGAATTTTTTAAGTTCCAATCTATCAGGTGTATTTTTCTTATTTTTCGTAGTGATGTAACGAGATGTACCTGGCATTCCTGATTCTTTATGCTCAGTACATTCCATAATAACCTGTATTCTATTTCCTTTCTTAGCCATTGTATAATGTTTTTATATTTTAGGATACTACTAAATGAACCCTTTGCGTTCTACATCTTTTAATACTGCATAAATACCTTTTTTGTTAATGGTTTTAATTGCAGTTGTTGATACTTTCAATGTAATCCAACGGTCTTCCTCAGGAATATAAAAACGTTTTGTTCTTAAATTTACGTTGAATTTACGTTTTGTTTTGTTCATAGCGTGAGATACGTTGTTCCCCACTAATGCCTTTTTACCTGTTAATTCACAAACTCTTGCCATTTTTCTCTATTTCTATTTTAAATCTTAGTTAATCAAAATCAGGGTGCAAATTAACGGACTTTTTTTTAAACAGCCAAATTATATTGCATATTTTTTTGAAGAAATGATATACGAACCCAAAATTACGCTTATTATTCACTTTTTTAGATTGTATTTTTTTGTAAAAAAAGGTTACTGTAAAGTTATATTTGGCTTAATAATTCCTCTATTTTGCGAATAACTCCTTCGTTATTATTGTCATAATCGGTTATAAAAGAAGCTACTTTTTTTACTTCATCTTGGGCGTTTTTCATTGCATAGCTGAATTTGGCTCCTTGCATCATTTCAATGTCATTGAGCTGGTCTCCGAAAACGAGTGTTTCTTCCTCCGAAATATTCCATAAATTCTGTAAAGCCTTAAGTGCCACGCCTTTATTAACGTTTTTGTCAGTAATATCAAGCCACAAATCACCTGAAATCACTACATTAAATTCGTTAGAAAACCTTTCCAATTTTGGATATGAATTTAGGCGAGAAAATCTCTTATCACATACTGAAATTTTAAAAATAGAATCTTTTATATCTGAAAAATTTTCAATTCGCTGATGTGCAGGATAATAAAGTGCTATTTCTTCAAAAATATTGTCGAAATCGGTTTTGATGTATGCTTTGTTTTTCCCACATACTACAGTTCCTGCGTTTGGAATCTGTTCACAGACTTCTAAAATGGGCATTATCGAATTGATTTCTAACGGAATTTCGTATAAATCTTTGTTTTGGAATCGTACCAAAGCTCCATTATCAGAAGCAAACCCAATTTCGTGGGCTATGGGCTGAAAGAGTTGTTCTAAGCTCTGTATTTGCCGTCCGCTTGCGACACAAAAGCGGATATTTTTCTCTTGTATCAAGTCATAAACTTTCCAAAAATTATTAGGTAGTTCTTTTTTGTTATTGACCAAAGTGCCATCAATATCCGATACGATTAATTTTATCATAAATTTTTTTGCAAATAAACGATTTTTTTAAATCAAAATCAAGCTGTAAGCGTGATTTTTTGATAAAAGTTGTTTAGATTTTTTAAAAAGTAAAAATTCTGTAAAACAACTTGTTTTTGTATTAATTTTTTGATAATCAATAGTGTAATTGTTATAGCTTAAAATTATTTTACTACAATTTTCCCTTTTGATGTAATTTCAAGAGTTATTCGTTCTTGTTCTCCTTGTAAGAAAATAGTGCTTTTCAGTTGTAAAAAAGATGGAGTTGTGCAAGTAATCACATAGCTTCCTTTTGGAAGAAAAAAAGATGTTGAAATGGCGTTGGAAGATATTTTTTCTGAAAAATAAGACTCAATAGTTACAGAAACGGATTCAAAATAGTTATTTTCTATCGTTATTTGATATTTTTCAGGTTCATAAGTTTCTTTTGAACAAGATATTAGAATAAAATTGCTACAAATAAAAATAAAAAGAAGCCAACTGAGTTTGTTTGTGCCAAGAAAGAGTTTTGTAGTATTCATTTAATGATTTATTTTGGTTAAAAAGGAATGTGCTGATTCCGTTACAGTTATCAAGTGGCATACCTGCTATATCGGAAGTGTGTTTTTCTACTTTACAGAGTTTTTGCCAAATTTTTTTTATTTCAAAAGAAATAGTTTCATTGTGAAGTAAAATTTGTTTCAAATCAAACAAAAAATTTTCATTTTTTCTACTATATTGTTGTAAATTAGATACTTGAATTTTAGTAATAGTGTTGTTTTTTTGTAAAAAAGTAGCCAACTCATTCAGATAATTGGCATCAACCAAAGTAACCGTTGCCGATTGAAATAGCCCCGACTGCTGATTGTAATAATCATAATAGGTCTGCGTTACTTTTTCAAGCTGAACTCTTCCCAGTAAATATGGCATTATTTGATGATATGGGAAGCCATCGGCAAGGATTTCGGCAGGTGAAGCAATGAAAAAATCGGTTGCGTGTCGCAATTCGTATAAAACCTCAATCGAAGCCATAAAACAAGCGTCAAACAAAATATATTCAAAATGAAACGGACGCAAGGCTTCTGCCAAGTCGGTAATTCCCATTGACGCATTTTTTGGAGAAAAATCCTTCCCAAAAGATTTTGATTCGCTATCCGTAGCTATATGATAATGCTCTGGGAGCCAAGCGTTTCCGTGCGACCAAAGGATAAGACCTTTCGGCTTACTACCTTGATAATACGAAAAAGCATCTTTTAAAATATTTGTTAAAACAACCGAATTAGCCGAATTTTGTTCTTGGTAAGAATATAAAATTTTAGATTTGATTTGGTCGGTTTGGTCAGGGACAATTTCTAATAATATAGGATGAGCGGGAAGCTCGGCAGAGGCATTTGTATCAATATAAACCAAAACTTTATCTTTGTCATTCGTTGCAAACCCTCGTTCCATTTCGTTAATATCTTTTATGGCGTAGGGAGCAAGGTCGTTATCGGCAATCATATAAACGAGCGTAATATCATACGTATTGGGCAAAACTTCTTGCGGGTCTTCTTTTTGACACGCTACAAACAGAAAAAAACTTATTAAAAATAGTATCTTTTTCATAACAAATTTTTAAATTTCAGGCAGTAGCACAATCACTACTGCCTGAAAAGGTTATTTTGTGTTATCTATCTTGTATATTATACCGCCACCTACGGTCTTCAGCTCTATTTCTTTTCCGTTAAAATAAATATCTGTTAATGCTGATGTGTCTCCACAATTCTCATTTTCATAATAGTTTCCTTTTATCTGTAAAGTATCTGTA
>JAUNHN010000040.1 GCA_030523915.1 Capnocytophaga sp.
ACACTTGCAAAACACCTAAACTAAATTGCTTTTCGATAGGAGCGTGATTTGCGGCTTCGATGCCCATTGAAATCCATTTGCGGGTTTCTAATGGGTCGATGATAGCGTCTGTCCATAGGCGAGCGGCAGCGTAATAGGGCGAAATTTGTTCATCGTATTTTGATTTTATTTGATTGAACAATTCGTTTTCTTGCTCTTTGGTAATTTCTTCGCCTTTCTTTTTGAGCGATGCCGTTTCGATTTGTAATAATACTTTGGCAGCCTGAGCTCCGCCCATTACAGCGATGTTTCCACTTGTCCACGAAACAATTAATCGTGGGTCATACGCCTTGCCACACATAGCATAATTCCCTGCTCCGTATGAATTGCCTACAACAACAGTAAACTTTGGTACTACCGAATTTCCTACGGCATTAACCATTTTAGCTCCGTCTTTGATGATGCCTCCGTGTTCCGATTTCGAGCCTACCATAAAGCCCGTAACGTCTTGCAGAAATACCAACGGAATTTTTTTCTGGTTACAATTGGCGATAAATCGTGTGGCTTTGTCTGCACTATCCGAATAAATTACGCCTCCAAACTGCAATTCGCCTTTTTTGTTTTTTACGACCTTGCGTTGATTGGCAACGATTCCCACCGCCCAGCCGTCAATACGAGCATAGCCTGTGATAAGCGTTTGTCCGTAGCCTTCTTTGTACTCGTCAAATTCGGAATTGTCCACCAAACGGAGAATAATTTCTTTCATATCAAATTGTTCGGTACGCGAAATAGGTAAAATTCCGTAGATTTCCTTCGGGTCTTTTAGTGGTTTTTGTGGCGTTTCTCTATTAAAACCAGCCTTTTCGTAGTCCCCTATTTTGGACATTGTTCGCTTTACTCGGTCTAAGGCATCTTTGTCATCTTTGGCTTTGTAGTCCGTAACACCACTGATTTCACAATGTGTAGTTGCCCCACCAAGTGTTTCGTTATCAATATCTTCACCGATGGCAGCTTTTACCAAATAGCTTCCTGCCAAAAAGATACTTCCCGTTTTATCAACTATCATCGCCTCGTCGCTCATAATTGGCAAATACGCCCCACCAGCCACACAACTACCCATAACCACCGCAATTTGGGTAATTCCCATACTACTCATTACGGCATTGTTGCGAAAAATACGCCCAAAATGTTCCTTATCAGGAAAAATTTCGTCTTGCATCGGTAAATATACACCTGCACTATCTACCAAATAGATAATCGGCAATCTGTTTTCAATGGCAATTTCCTGAGCTCTAAGGTTTTTCTTTCCCGTAATCGGAAACCACGCTCCTGCCTTTACGGAAGCGTCATTAGCTACAATAACACATTGTTTGCCAGACACATACCCAACAACAACGACAACTCCGCCTGACGGGCAGCCTCCGTGTTCGGCATACATTCCCTCGCCTGCAAATGCTCCAATTTCAATAAAATCACGGTCTTTATCCAGCAAATAATCTATACGCTCACGAGCTGATAATTTGCCCTGTTCGTGCAATCGTTGGAGGCTTTTTTCACCGCCTCCTTTTTTCACTTTCGCTAAGCGTTTCTGTAAATCACTTACTGACAGCTTATTAAAATCTTCATTTTTATTGAATTGAATATCCATACTATTTGATTTATAGAATTTTGGTGCGAAAATACAAATAAAGATTAAAACCCAAAATCCAAACAGCGAAATCTGCTTGAATTCTGGGTTTTTATAGATAGCTAAAAAGAAATATTCTATTCTGGACTTCCTTCAGGAGCTATAGGCCAACCTGGATTTTGATAAATTTCCGAGGAATTTGCATCGCCTTGTGATGTTAACAAGAAGTTTTCGTAAGCAATTGGAGCTAAATAATGTGCTTGTGTCCAAGTAAACCCATCGTAATACACGTTGTTGGCTTGAACCACTTGGTAAGGGCGTACATAGTTACTCAATGTAGGTGATGACATATTAGGCTGTGTATCAGGAAGCACTTTAAATTTGCTTGTTCCATCTGCGTTTTTATAAAAACTTTCATTATACATTTCAGCCCATAAATTCATTCCTTCTAACTGATAGTTTTGAACTTGATCGAGAGCTCTCCAACGCTTTAAATCATCGTAACGCATACTTTCTGCTATAAATTCACAACGACGTTCACGACGAATATTATAGAGAGTTGGGTCGACCAAACTTCCTGCCGAATACTTCGCCCAATCATTTTCTTTACTCAAATCGGTAGCAGCAATGGTAACATTAGGGTCTTGAGGAAGTCCCGCTCTAACACGCAATGCTCCCCAATAAGCAAGAGCTGTAGCATCAAGGCTTCCATTCTTCTCATAAGAGGCTTCTATGTAGTTCAAGTACGCTTCAGATGCCCTATACACGATACTTCCCGTTTCAGTCAAATTAACAGTCTCCAAATAGGTAGAGTTGGCATTTAATCCTTTTGAAATATTATAACCTGTAACGGATTTTTGTTCCGAAACAATTAAAAAATCAGGATATGATGCTATGGTTTCCATAGGTGTTATCGCTATATAATCGCCTGGGGCTCTTACAAAAAGCTGTAAACGTTCATCTCTATTTTGTTTTACCTTTGATAAGGTTTCATCGCCTTGGTAATTAGAGTCGGCATATATAGGCAAACCATTTATCGTCAAGAAAGAATCGACTAACCCTCGAGTAAAACCAGAACCTGCACCTAATTTTAAATAATTCATTACCCTATGTCCTCCATTTTGTGCTGCATTATAGCCTCGCCAAAATAGTACATCAGAATAAGAAGCCATATTTACATCGCCAAACATTTTAAAATAAGGATTATTAAAGACTTCTTTTCCTGAAACCACATGATTATTCTCTGTCAGGGCTACAACATCTGCGACAGCCTTTGCTGAAGCCATCGCTTCCGTAAGAAAATAATTAATTTCAGCATCAATATCTATTGAATAACTCGATAAATATCCTTTACTTTCTCCTGGCCAACCTGTACCTTTAGGCACTCTAGCTGTGCCTTTATGATATTTAAGCCACGTACCTTCATAAAGAGCCACTCTAGAACGTAGTAACTGGGCAACCTCCTTGCTGATTCTATTTTTATTCTCAACAGGACTTGGTTTCAATAAATCAATTGCCTTATCCAAATCTTCTAAAATAAAACGAGCTACCTCATTGCGAGGACGTCTTTTTGAGATTTCAATAAGCGTTTGTTTATCCTCTGCAGGTACTGTTTTTATAATAGGAAAATCGCCAAAATTTCTGAGTTTTTTAAAATATTCATACGCCCTTAAAAAGTATGCCTCTCCTAAATAGTGATTAATATTTACCTGACTACCTTTAATAGTCCCTGCGGTTATTCGAGGTTCTACTTGCTCTAAAAAATAATTCACTTGGCGTATTTTTACAAATGAGAACTCATATTCATTATCATTTTCATTACCTTGATAATCTAACGTATTTGCAGCAGGAACTCTCCATTCTCCTTTTTTCCAAATCACCGAAGCATTAACTCCTGCTTGATTATCTGTCCCATTATCAATGACAAAAGTTCCTGCTCCCCACCCTGTATGTGTAGGGAAATTATAACACGCTATGGTATAGGCAGCCAAATCAGACTCTGTGGTAAAAAACCGATCGGGCGACACTTCTGCAAGAGGCTCTCTTTCCAAAAATTTATTACAAGAAACAGAACCTATCAGTAATGCAGTACATATAGTTTTGTATATTAATTTCATAATTCTAATTCTTTAAAAAGTTAAACTTAATCCTGTTGAAAACACTCGCGATAAAGGATATATTTTCCCAGCTCCTCCCAAACGAGCCTCAAGAGCCTCTGGGTCAAACATTTTTGCCAATTTTGTAAAAGTAAACGCATTCTCTACTGATACAAAAATACGGAGCTTATCTATTCCTATTGTATTCATAATATCTTGAGAGAAAGTGTAACCTAATTGAATATTTTTTACACGAAGATAAGAAGCATCTTGTAACCAACGAGTTTGGGTTTGAAAATTTTTTGAGCCTTTTGTAAAGGAAGGTTTTGGGTAATAAGCATCTATATTAGCCCCAAGCGGATTAGTAGTTCCTTCTGGACGGAAATAATCCAAATGCTCTACAAAAGCGTGTGCTTGTGCTTTATAAAAACTATTAGGTCCATTAGCTCCTCTAAAATGTGGCGTATTCAAATATACATCTCGCTTTCCTGTGCCTTGCAAAAATACTGAAAAATCAACATTCTTATATTGCAAATCAATCATTAATCCGTAGTTATAACGTGGTGTGTTATTACCGATAATTTGTAAATCTCCATGATTGTCGAGTGTATTTGCTCCATTACTTACCTCTCCATCTCCATTAATATCTTCATACATAATATCGCCTGCTCCCCAATCACTTCCCAAACGATTTTGATTATGTGTAGCTACCCAATCAGCCATTTCTTGGTCGGTTTTAGCTATTCCTCGTGTGGTGTAACCCCATATTTCACCTATGTATTTACCTGCATAGTATGATGCAGACAGGCTTCCTATTTCATTAGGATATTTGGTTATTTTTTGTCGGCTATCGGTAAGGTTTAGTGAAAGTCCGTACGAGAAATCTTCCCCTATTCTATCTCGCCAAGAAATTTGAGCGTCGAAGCCATTGGATTGCATATCTGTGTTGTTTATCTGCGGTGGTTTTATACCTAAAGTAGGCGGAAGTTGTGGTGCAGGTCCTACCATATCATAAGTAGTTCTTCTGAATACTTCAAAAGAAAATGTCAAACGATTTTTAAATGCTGAAACATCAATCCCTGCATTCCAAGAAGCTACTTTTTCCCACGTTAAGAGTACCGAAATCAAATCGGGAGAGTAAGCCACATTAGGACTTTGCCCGTTAATGAACCAACTTCCTGCCGAAGTTCTTAATTTCATCCTAGAATAAAATGGATACCAATTGTCCGTATTTTGATTTCCTAATTCTCCATAAGAAACTTTAAGTTTGAATTCTGAAACTTCTTCTCCAAATTTTCCTAAACTCTCCCAAAAGCGTTCTTTGGCGATGTTCCAACCAGCTGAAGCCGAAGCAAACAAATTCCAACGTTGGTCTTTTAAAAATCTACTTGTTCCATCATAACGAAGATTTCCTTCAAATAAATACTTTCCTTTATAATCGTAATTTATCCTACCAAAGAAACCCGATGTAGCCCAATGTTTATAATCTCCATTTACATTATCCGTTTCGCTACTGGTTGCGTCAATTGCTAATATATCTGTACTATATACTCCTTCACGTGATGCCGACAGAAAGCGTGTTTTCTGTAACTCAGCCTGAAATCCTATCATTCCTTTCAAGAAATGGTCATTTATTTGCTTTTGGTAAGACGTATAGATATTCAAATTATAAAAATCCAACGTTTGTGATGATTCATAGATTCTGGATGCCCCAGGGTTATTAAAGTACGCTTCTATCAGAGCCGCTGGAACGGGCTTTCCTTCCTTATCATACTTGTAAATAGGCAACCACGGAATATGACTAAATTCATTCTCCAAACTATAATTTAACTCAACATTGGTTACCCAATCTTTTACTGGTGTAAATACCAATGCAAGTTGTTGTACCATCAAATCTTTTCTGTCTTTAGCTCTTCCATTTTCAAAATTTGCTAAATCATTCCCATATACATAATGCCCATTAGGGTCGTATATAGGAAGTGTAGGCCATTTACGTCCTATATTATGAAAAAACAAACCGTCATACCCTATCAAAAAAGAAGAACGTTCATAATTAGTTCGGGTAAAACGCCCATTATAATTTAACCGTAAATATGGCAAAATCTGTGAAGAAATTTTAGCACTAAGTGTATATCTATCAAAAGAATCTGTATTATATTTAAACAATCCTTCTTGATCGAGTATCCCTGCTGAAACATAATAGTTTGTCTTTTCAGTTCCTCCACGTACACTAAAATTATGCTCTGACGTAGGAGCCCAACTTCGGTAGGCTTCTTTGAACCAATCTACATTTGCCCAGCTTTTTGCTCCTTTATTCCAATCGCTATTCGCATCATTCCAATCCGTTGCATCTTTCAGCAATCCTGCTTTGTATAATTTTATTTTTTCAATAATATCAGGAGAGAACGTAGGCTCACTACCTGAATTTATATCTGCATCATTCCAATAATATGCAAAACTTTCAGAATCTAACATTGTAGGCAGATTGATAGGACTACTTAACCTAAAATTATTGTTATAATTAATCACTACCCTTCCTTCTTTTCCTGACTTAGTCGTAACCAATACCACTCCAAAAGGAGCTCTTGAACCATAAATTGATGCCGCAGCTGCATCTTTAAGCACCGAAATACTTTCAATATCTTGCGGATTTAATATATTCAAATCTCCTTCCATACCATCAATAAGAACAAGAGGCTTAGCCTTAGAACCTAACCCAATCGTCCCTGCTCCACGAATGTCAATACCCAAAGTATTATTAAGCTCTCCTCCTCCTTTACCAATGTTAAAATTCATTCCCGACACAGCTCCTTGTAATGCTTGTACAGCACTACTAACAGGTCGTGCTTCAAGTACTTTGGCATCTACAGAAGCTACTGAACCCGTCAGATTTTCTTTCTTCTGAGTACCAAAACCTACAACCACAACTTCACTAAGCTGTTGCGTATCCTCTAATAGTACTACATTGATAGACTGAGGCTTATCACCCCTAACCGTTTTCTCTTGAGAAACAAACCCGAGAGAGCTAAATACAAGTACTTCGCCTTGATTAACTCGAATCTCATACTTACCATCAAAATCAGTACTTACTCCACGAGTGGTATTTTTCACCAAAACCCCGACCCCTGGTAAAGGCAATCCTCCTCCGTCAGTAACAGTTCCGTTTACTAACACTTCTTGTGCTAATGATGTACTACCCCATCCTAACACAAATGCTAAAAATACAAATAATTTTGTCTTCATAAGCCTATTTTATGTTAATTTTATTGCTTACAAAGATAACATCAAGAGGTGAAATATAAAAATAAAACCTAAATTTTAACACAAAAAAAGTAATAAATACGCAATAAAAGTCTACTTCCTTTGATTATGTCATACAAAATACAATGCTAACATTCTCTTTTTTGAATATTTTTAAACTAAAACACAAATAATATTATTATTTTTTGCGATGTAAAGTTTTAACTACATAATAAATTTGCACAAAAACTAAAAACGCGTTGGGAAGAATAATAGGAATACTATCAATAAGAAATCCATAAATAACAAATAAAACGCACCCTACCAGATTCGTAAGACGGATGTAAATAATATTCTCTTTTATCAAAAAACTGAGTACCACAAAAAAAGAAGCTGCATAACCGATTAAATCAATCATAATATTTAATTGAAAATTTATTTTACGGATTAATTTTCACTCTTGATGAAGCCAATAACGAAGCCAATACACCTAAAGCTACAATCGTTCCGAAAACAATTACAAAATTAATCCACTCTATTTCAACAGGATATGGAAGAGAGGGACTTATCATTATCCATTGAAAATTCTGCTGTAATAGCACCACCAAAAGTCCTAAAAAAACCCCAACAAAAGCCCCGATGACTGAAACCATGGTGCCTTGTAGAAAGAAAATTTGCCGCATCTGCTTCTGATTCATTCCAAGGGCATAAAGCGTTTTGAGGTCTTCTTTTTTGTCCAAAATCATCATAATAATAGCCCCTACCAAATTGAAAAGAGCTATAATAAGTACCAATGTGAATATCAGATAGATAGCAATATTTTCAGTATTTAGCATTCGGTAAAGAGCATCATTGAGTTGCACTCTGTTTTTTATAATAATTTTATTACCAAAAATATTTTCTAATTTTGTAACAATCTGTTTTTCAGTAACATTTTTAGCTGATTTTATTTCTATTGCCGAAATTTGATTGGGTTCTAATCCTAAAATATATTGTGCTTCGGCAAGCGATGAAAATACGAATTTTTTATCCAACTCTTCTGTAATTTGATACACCCCCGACACAATGGCAAAAGTCTCGCGATAGGGTTTGGCTTCTTGTGTGATGCTACCTTTGCCCGCTTTCGGAACCACAATTTGTAAAGGAGACGAGCCATCAGAAAACCCCAAACCCAAGCTATTAAAAATCGTAGCTCCAATAACCACATTAGGCGAATCTACCTCCCAATTTCCTAATACCAAAATACTATCTACCGCATTTACAAGCGGATAATTCGCATCTACCCCTTTTATGTACGCAATATGATTCTTCTGCTTGTGATTTAAAAAAACTTGCTCCTCGATGATTTGGCTGAAGTGAGCTATTTCAGGTATCTGCTGCAAATCATTGATTTGTTTTGAAGAAATAGATATAGTTTTACCTATTTTAGGCAAAATTTTTAAATCTGGGTCAAAGATAGAAGAGAATGATAGTGTGAATACTTTCAGTCCTGCAAACCCTGCCAAAACTATAAATAAAGCTGCACCTCCAAGTACCACTACCAGAGCCGTAACTCGGTTAATGATATTGATTACGTTTTGCGAACTTTTCGCAATCATATAGCGTTTGGCTATGTAAAATACAGCTTTCAAAGAGAATTAGGATTTTTTTCGTTTGTAAAGCAAATTACGATTTTCGATCGGGTTTTCTTCTCCTTTGAGTGATTTTTCAATACCTTCGATGTATTGTAATGAATCGTCAATATAGAAAAATAAATCGGGCATACGACGGAACTGATTGCGAGTAATTTGCGATAGCTCGTGCTTGATTAAAGAGGTATTAGAGGTCAAGCCTTTTAGTGTTTCAAGAGCTTTATCCTCAGGGAAAATGCTCAAATACACTTTCGCTATGGACAAATCAACGGTAATGTTTACTTTAGTTACCGAAATCAATAAATTATGCTGTCCTGCATCACGGATAGATTGTTGTAATATTTTGGCGAGTTCTTCTTGAATAATACCTGCTATTTTTTTCTGTCTGTTACTTTCCATTTTTGATGTTATTAAATTACATTTTGTGTATCCAATATTCTGGATTTAATCGAGTTGTGTTTTTATATAAGAAAAATTTCATTTCGGTTTTGCCATTTCCGTCGGTAAAAATTTTGCCAAGAGCTTCTTTGGTTTTCACTTTATCTCCTTTTTTTACATACACATCGGTTAGGTTATAATAAATCGAAATGTAGTTCCCGTGGCGTACTTGTACCACTTTGTTACTTCCTGGTATGGATTGGATTGCCGATACTTCACCTTCAAATACAGAACGGGCTTCACCTCCTTTTTCCGTAGCGATAGTAACTCCGTTATTATAATGTTTTAAATCGGGATATACAGGGTCATTGTACACACCGAAACCTTGTGATTTATACCCTTTTGACACAGGCCAAACGAGGCTTCCTTTATTGGCTTCAAAGCTATTTGCCACTCTTTTGGCTTCGGGTGTTAACACGAAAGAAATTTCGCTCTCGGCTACTGATTGGCTTTCGGTTTTGCCTTTGTTTTCCTTTTTGTTCAGAGCTTTTTCACGTTTATTAGCTTCGATAATTGCCAAACGAATGAGTTTCTGGATTTCGCGGTCTATGGCATCGGCTTGTTTTTGTTTTTCGCGAATTTGCTTTTCGTAATCTCGCTCTTTTTTGCGAATATCAGCTGCTAAGGATTCCAAATCTTTTTTCTCGGATTCGAGCGTTTGTTGTTCTTTTCGATTTTCTTCCAAAACAACGTTTTTCTCTTTGTGTTGCTCTACTAATTGGTTGTTTATTTGTTTGATTTTGGCAGTTTTTTCCTGAATTCCTCGCACTTGTTTTTTACGATATTCTACGTATTGCTTCATATACGAAAGGCGTTTGTAACCTTGCCAAAAACTTTCGGAAGAGAGCAAAAACATCAACCTGTTTTGTGATGATTTACTTTTGTAGGATTGTGTGATGAGTTTGGCGTATTCTTTTTTGTGAAATTTGAGTTCTTTTTGTAAAGTGCTTAGTTGCTTTTCGTTATCATCTATTTCTTTTGAGAGCAAATTGGCTTGTTGTTGAGTAACTTGGATAAGTTTCGTCCGAACTTGGATTTTTTCATTTGCTTCTTCGATTTGCAAAATGGTGGATTTACGTTGTTGCGTTTGTTGGGAACGTAATTCGGACATTTGTTTGATTTGTTCAATGAGGGCTTTTTTATGTTCTTCCAAATCTTTCTGTTTAGTTTGCCCTAAAAGCCCGATAGGCAACCATAAACAAACCAATAGAAAATACATCGGGAAGGTTTGATTTTTACTTGCTTCCTGAGATGATTTTTGAACAGATATGATAGATGGTTTCATTTTCAAAATTACTTAATTTCTTTTGTTCCTGAAGGAATTTTAAACGGAAAACTCACATTTTCGTTAATTTTCATTGCACTAAATTCAAGTTCAATACGCATATTCTTTTCGTGTCCAGAATTTACATTGATTAAAATGGTATTGGGAAACAATACGTTACTTACCTCTTGGTACGTGAATTCGACTTTACTTTTCATTCCCGAACTTGTTTCCTGAACATCAAAAAAACCTATACGAAAATTCCCCGCATTGATGCCACTTAGAATGTCTACACTGTTCTTTTTGCTTTCCAAAACATAATGCGGAGTGCTGGATTGCAATAATTCGGTATCTTTGGTAAGTAAATAAACGGATTGCCCCAAAAGTAAATTCTGCAAATTTTCAAAATTCACTTCAAATCCCAATAATTTACTGATGTATGAGAAATCTCCGTCAAAATACGTGTTATCCAATCGGTTATAATAACTCGCTCGTTGTGGAGTGATATAGGCTTTGGCAATACCCAAAGGAGCTGAAAACCAAATAGCTTTATCTTTTTCCATTCGGAAACTAAGAGAAATGCTTTGCGAATCGCTCCCGTCATTGTATACAGCCAAAACATTACCACTGAGGGTTTTAAATTCTGGAAATGCGTGTTTGTGTTTTTCTATAATTTCTTTTACTTTTAGGTCTTTATTTATTTCTTCTACGGAAACTATATTTTTTTTAGATTTACAACTTGTGATAAACAAACAAATCGTAAAAAGTGCAATTATTTTTTTCATTATTTTTTAATTTTATGCCAACGGTTAATTGACTCCTGTACTCCCGAAACCTCCTGTTCCACGCTCTGTATCAGAAAGTTGTGTAACTTCTTCAAAAGTAATTTTTTCATATTTAGCAAAAACCATTTGAGCGATTCGCTCTCCATTTTCAATGGTAAATGCTTCGTTGGAAAGATTAACCAAAATCACGCCAATCTCACCGCGATAATCCGCATCAATGGTTCCTGGGCTATTTAAAACGGTAATTCCGTGCTTAGCTGCCAAGCCACTTCGGGGGCGAATCTGCACCTCATAGCCTTTCGGAATTTCCAAAAATAAACCCGTTTTTACAACGACTCTTTCCAACGGTTTTATAACAATCGGATTTTCCAATGAAGCCCGAATATCCATTCCTGCTGAATCCTCTGTCTGATAAGAAGGTAACGGATTTTGCGATGTGTTTTTAATATTTACAATCATAATTCAAATCTCTTAAAAACGCAAAAGTATCAAAAATAGTTGAAAAATCGAAAAAAATCTATATCTTTGGAGTTTACAACGAACTTTTTGCTAAAAATAGTTCCTTTGCAAAGATTTACCAACTTATTTTTTAGCATAAAAACTGAAAAAACAGACTAAAATTTTATGATAATGAAAAAAAAATACATTCCATTATTAGTTTCCGTAGGACTAATAATGGCTTCGTGCAACGAAGTAAAACAGCCAAAAGAAAATCAAAATCCTATTGAAAATCAGGACTATACAGCGTTTGTAAATCCATTCATCGGTACAGGCGGACACGGGCATACATACCCTGGGGCAACCGTTCCGTTTGGGCAAATACAAGTAAGTCCCGTCAATGGTATCAGTGGGTGGGACTGGTGTTCGGGCTACCATTACAGCGATAGTTTGGTGGTCGGTTTTGGGCATCTTTCGCTCAGCGGAACAGGTATCGGCGATTTGAACGACATTCTGCTAATGCCTGTAAATCAAGAGTATAACCTTTCAAAACTTCCGTCAGGAAAAAAAGAACAATACCCAAAAGATGCTGCCGAATTTCGCAATTTAGTGCCGTATAAAGCCAAATATTCTCACAAAAATGAAAAAGCCGAACCTGGTTACTATCAAGTCTTCTTGGAAGATTCCAAAATCAATGTGGAACTCACCGCCGACCAATATTCGGGATTCCATAAATATACTTTCCAAAAAGGGGATACACAATCCGTTATCTTAAATTTGAGTTTTGCCATCAATTGGGACAGCCCTACGCAAACGGCAATCCAATATCCCAGCCCACATTTACTCGCTGGGAAAGAAACGAATATCATCACGGGCTACCGATTTAGCACAGGTTGGGCGAAAAATCAAAAGGTTTTCTTTGCTATTGAGTTCTCAAAACCGATTAAAGATTTTCTGTTGGACAACGAAAAACAGACTTCCGTTGGGCAATTTTTCTTTGACAAAAATTCAGGAGAAGAATTGTTTGTTCGGGTAGCGATTTCTTCTGTAAGTGAGGAAAATGCAATCCAAAATTTAGACCCACAAAATTCAAAAACCTTTGCCGAAACCCGCCAACAAGCCCACGACACTTGGCAAAAACATCTTTCTTCCATAGAAATTGAAACGCCTGTGGATTCGCTTAAAACCATTTTTTACACGGCTCTGTACCACGCACAAGTGGCTCCCGTTACTTTTTCGGACAGAAATGGGCAATTCCGCCAACAGAATGACGAAATTTACACCGCAAAAGATTTTACGGCATATTCCACCTTGTCATTATGGGATACTTTTCGTGCTGAAAATCCGTTAATTACATTGCTTTATCCGAAAAAATCTTCCGATATTATTAAATCGATGTTGGCGTATTCCGATGTGATACAAAAATTGCCCGTTTGGACGCTCTACGGCAACGAAACCGACTGTATGACGGGCTATCACTCCATTCCTGTGATTGTTGAAGCCTATTTTAAAGGCATTCGCGATTTTGATGCCGAAAAAGCCTACGAAATGATGAAAAAAACAATGCTGGGAGACGAACGCGGACTGAAATTCTACAAACAATACGGCTACATTCCGTTTGATAAATGGGACGAGTCGGTAACTATTTCGCTTGAATACGCTTATAACGATTGGTGCGTAGCCCAGATGGCAAAAGCCTTAGGAAAAACCGATGATTACGACTTTTTTATGAAAAGAAGTGAAGCCTATACGCATTTTTTTGATGCCGAAACGGGCTTTATGCGAGGAAAATCTTCCGAAGGAAAATGGCGAACTCCTTTTGACCCAAAACACTCCAATCATCGCGAGGGAACGGATTACACCGAAGGCAATGCGTGGCAACATTCGTGGTTCGTACCGCAAAATCCGCAAGGGCTGATTGCTTTATTCGGTGGAAATGAGAAATTTACGGCACATTTAGAGAAATTATTTACCGAAAGTTCTGAAATTACAGGCGAAAATATTTCGGCAGACATCACGGGGCTTGTGGGGCAATACGCTCACGGCAATGAACCGAGCCACCACATAGCCTATTTGTTCAACGAGGCAGGAATGCCACACCGCACCCAATATTGGATAAACGAAATCCTTAAAACACAGTACAATACGACCCCGAATGGACTTGCAGGGAATGAAGATTGCGGACAAATGTCGGCTTGGTATGTATGGAGTTCGTTGGGATTGTACCCGATGAATCCTGCTTCGGGCGAATACCAAATTGGACGACCACTTTACCCAAAAGCAAGTATCAATTTACCTAACGGAAAGACCTTTACGATTGTTGCGGAGAATGTTTCAGCAGAGAATATGTATATCCAGTCGGCAAGTCTTAACGGAAAACCTTTCAGCGGATTTAAAATCACCGATGAAGAAATCAAAAAAGGAGGCGAATTGAAATTCGTGATGGGAAAAACACCTAAGAAATAAATAAAAATATTAGCAAAGCATTGTTGTTTTGCCAATATTTTTCACAGAATTATAATTAGTTTTTTCATTAAAAGATTAACTCTTTGAATTATTTTATGAACTATATTTCATACATAAATTTCATTCACCTTAATTAATAAAATATTTTTCACAACAAATAATTCACTGATGTGAATTTAACAAAAATACCCTTGGTGAACAAATTCACTTATATGAATTTATTAAAATTGCTTTCGGAATAATAATTCACTAATGTGAATTTATAAAAATGGCATAAAATTAGTAAATTCATATAAGTGAATTCATCAAAATTATTTTCGGAAAGAAAATTCACTTGTATTAATTCAGTAAAACTATTTCAAAAATAAAAATTCACAAGTATTAATTCATTAAATAAGTAAAATTTATCATATTCTGTGGTAATAATTATAAAGTATTTCATTTATTTTAAAAGAAAATTAGAAAATATATATTGTAGTATATAATTTTTGAATAAATTTCCAAACTATATTAAGATATTTATAAATTATTGATTGTATTAATTAAAAATAAGAACTATGAAAGGAATTAGTAAAATACTATTTATTTTGTTTATTATTGGATTTGTAAGCTCTTGTAGCGGACAAAAAACCTATAATGAAAGCTCCAAGAAGAAAACTACGACTACCAAATCCAAATCGGTAGCAACTAAAGAAAAAAAAGTAAATGCAAAAGCCAAAACAACTCCCAAGAAAACAGTTGCTACCAAAAATAAAAAAGTAACTGCTAAAAAAACAAAAGTTGCACCCAAAAAAGAAGAGGTAAAAAATACAAATTTACTTCCTACCACATCATACAAAACCAATGTAATAGCCACTTATTATCACGATAAGTTTAACGGTCGCAAAACTGCTAACGGAACTATTTTCGATAATAATAAACAAACGGCTGCTCATAGAACGCTACCCTTTGGAACAAAACTCAAAGTTATAAATCGCCTCAATGGCAAATGGATTTACGTAACGGTAAATGACCGAGGTCCTGTGAAAACAACTCGTGAAATAGACCTTACTAAACGAGCTTTTATGGACATCACGGATAATAAAAATAAAGGTGAACTCGTAGTAGATATTGAAATCGTAGAATAAAATTTCTTACGTATTAAAAAAGCAATGTTTCTTTCTTTTTGAAACTTAAAAAATTGTACATTTGCAATTCTATTTTTTAAGTTTTAGAAAAAGAATAAATATTGCGTCGTAATTCACAAAAAAGTAAATAGACATTAATATAAAAATCTCGCTATAATTAAACAAATATGCACTACAATCATCAAGAGATAGAAGCCAAATGGCAAAAATTTTGGGCTGAAAATCAGACTTTTAAAGCAGAAAATAATTCGGAAAAACCGAAATACTATGTACTGGATATGTTTCCGTATCCCTCTGGGGCGGGTTTGCACGTGGGGCATCCGCTGGGGTACATCGCTTCGGATATTTTTGCCAGATACAAACGCCACAAGGGCTTCAATGTGTTGCACCCACAGGGCTACGACAGCTTTGGGCTTCCTGCCGAGCAATACGCCATTCAGACAGGGCAACACCCCGAAAAAACCACGCGTGAAAACATCGCTCGTTATCGTGAGCAGCTCGACAAAATCGGATTTTCATTTGATTGGAGCAGAGAGGTAAGAACCTCAAATCCAGAATATTACAAATGGACGCAATGGATTTTCATTCAGCTTTTCCATTCGTGGTACAACCAAGAAACCGACAAAGCCGAAGATATTTCCGACCTTATCAAAATCTTTGAAAATCAGGGAAATACAAGCGTAAAAGCCGTATGCGATGAAGATACACCTCAGTTTTCTGCTGAGGAGTGGAACGCCTTTTCCGATGAGGAAAAACAAAGAATTCTTCTCAAATACCGACTAACCTATTTGGCTGAAACTGAGGTGAATTGGTGTCCTGCGTTGGGAACGGTTTTGGCGAATGATGAGGTTATCAACGGACTTTCGGAGCGTGGCGGACACCCCGTTATCCGCAAGAAAATGACCCAATGGTCTATGCGAATCACCGCCTATGCCGAGCGATTTTTGCAAGGTTTGGAGCAAATCGATTGGAGCGAATCCATCAAAGAAAGCCAACGCAACTGGATAGGAAAATCCAAAGGGGCGACTATAATTTTCTCCCTAGCCCCCGAAGGGGGAAAAACCGCAAACGAGGACGGAGAAAATACTTCTGTTTGTGGGAAAAATGAAAATGGAGAAAATGCTTCTGCTTGCGATAAAAACACAAAGCAAGGTTATATGACTGGCGGAAATAATGCTCATCTTCTTTCGGAAAAAGCCAAAGAAAATCGCAATAATCCTACCCAAGCCGAATCTATTTTGTGGGAACAAATTAACGCTAAAAAATTAGATGCAAAATTCAGAAGACAGCACCTAATCGATGATTTTATCGTTGATTTTGTATGCCTTTCAAAGAGATTAGTTATTGAAATAGACGGCGGTTATCACAATGATAATCAGCAAAAAGAATACGACGAAGAGCGAACAAAAATCCTAAACGAAAAAGGGTTTGAAGTAATTCGCTTTACTAATGAAGAGGTTATCGGAGATATTGACAATGTTTTGCATAAAATCTCTGAAATTTTAGCAAATAAAGTTGATGTTCGTCAGCAATTTTCGGCTGAGGATAACGCCTCGCAAGTTCCCCCTTCGGGGGTTAGGGGGATTCAGGTATTCACCACGCGTCCCGACACCATTTTCGGTGTTACTTACCTTACTCTTGCTCCCGAACATCCTCTGGTTCAAGAGATTACAACCGAAGACAAAAAAGCCGAAGTAGAGGCTTATGTTGAAGCTACGGCAAAGCGTTCCGAGCGAGACAGAATGGCGGATACCAAAACCATTTCGGGCGTATTCACAGGAGCTTATGCCGAGCATCCGATTACCAAAAAAGCCCTTCCGATTTGGGTAGGCGACTATGTATTAGCAAGTTACGGAACTGGTGCGGTGATGGCGGTTCCTGCTGGAGACGACCGCGATTTTGCCTTTGCCAAACATTTCGCAGGGGCGGAAGGAATGCCTGAAATCATCAATATTTTTGACAAAGATATTTCCAAAAACGCTTTTACCGAAAAAGAGGGAATGACTTACCAAAATTCAGGTTTTTTGAACAATTGTTCCAACTTTAACGAAGCCTTTGATATTGTTGTTTCTTATTTAGAATCAAGAGGTTGTGGAAGTAGAAAAACCAACTACCGATTGCGTGATGCGGTGTTTTCTCGCCAAAGATATTGGGGCGAACCTTTTCCGATTTATTATGTAAATGGATTGCCACAAACTATTGATACTCAGCACTTACCGATAGAACTTCCGAAAGTGGAAAAATACCTCCCCACCGAAGACGGACAGCCTCCATTGGGCAATGCAAAAGAGTGGTATTGGGATGCAGATAACAATAAAGTTGTCGCTGCTCCCCTCTCTTTGGGAGAGGGGTCGGGGGAGAGGATATATCCCCTTGAACTCAACACGATGCCAGGTTGGGCGGGGTCTTCTTGGTATTGGTTGCGTTATATGGACGCTCAGAACGAGACGGAATTTGCTTCAAAATCGGCGGTGGATTATTGGAAATCGGTGGATTTGTATGTAGGCGGAAGCGAACACGCCACAGGGCATTTGTTGTACGCTCGTTTTTGGAATAAGTTCCTGAAAGACAAGGGATTTGTAAAAGAAGAAGAGCCGTTTAAAAAGCTCATCAACCAAGGAATGATTTTAGGAACGAGTGCTTTTGTGTATCGTATTGAGGGAACTAACACATTCATTTCCAAAGGTTTAATAAAAGATGAAAAGGTACAAGCCATTCACGCAGATGTTTCCCTTGTAAATAATTCGTCAGAGCTTGATATTGAAGCATTTAAGAAGTGGAGAGCCGATTTTGCCAATGCTGAATTTATTTTGGAAAATGGCAAATACATTGTAGGACACGAAGTTGAAAAAATGTCAAAATCCAAATACAATGTGGTAAATCCAGACGATATTTGTGAGCAATACGGAGCGGATACTTTGCGTTTGTACGAGATGTTTTTAGGACCTTTGGAACAGGCAAAACCTTGGAACACAGCAGGAATTACGGGCGTTTCGGGCTTTTTGAAGAAGTTTTACAATTTGTATTTTGAGGGCGATAATATTTCCATTTCAGAGGAAGAACCTACCAAAGAGGAGTTTAAAATATTACACACTTTGATAAAAAAAGTGGATTACGACATTGCAAATTTCTCGTTCAATACTTCGGTGTCGCAGTTTATGATTGCCACCAACGAACTTCAAAAGCTAAAATGCAACAAACGAGCGATTTTAGAGCCTTTGGCGGTGGTGATTTCGCCGTACGCACCGCATATTGCAGAGGAATTGTGGCAGGTTTTGGGGCATCAAGAGAGCATCAGCCGTGTGCCTTTCCCAGTTTGCGAGGAAAAATATTTGATGGAAGACAGCAAGGAATATCCTGTGAGCTTCAACGGCAAGGTGCGTTTCAAAATCGAATTACCGCTAGATATGCCTCCTACCGAAGTAGAAAAATTGATTTTGACAGACGAGCGAACCCAAACCCAACTCGGCGGAAACCCTCCGAAAAAGGTAATCGTAGTGCCAGGGAAGATTATAAACATAGTACAATAACACAAATAAGGGCGGAAAGTTTTTTTCGCTCTTTTTTGTTTGGGAATGAGGGGTTTTGTTGTAAAATTAAAGTTTTGTGGAGTGTTTTGGGAGTTAAAAAAATCAAGAAAATGATATGGAATTTACACTCTTGAACTATGAAAATAAGCAACATCACCAAGAATAGGAAAAAGTTTTTATGTTATTTTGGGAAAAATGAAAAATTTACATTGCTATAAAAACCTATAAAATGCGTTTTAGTAGAGCGAAATAAAGCGATTGTTTATCCCAAGATCTACTGTAACTCTCAAAAAAGGTACAGTTATTTAATTCTAATATTCATTCAAATTATGAAAATTCAAAAATATTTTCCACATAAAAATAAACTATAAAACTTCAAAAAATAAAAAATCCCATTTCTTTCCTAATTTAGGGCGTACTTTTGCCTCATCAAATATTAAATCAGTAATAAAATGAAAGCAGTAGTAAAATCAATTGCCGTAGTGGGAGCTTTGTTTTTAGGGCAATCGGCTATGGCTCAGGCAGACCGTCAAGTGCAGTTTTCAGAACTTCCTAAAAACGCACAATCATTTGTAAAACAACATTTTGCAAATCAAAATATCGCTTCAACTTGGTATGATGCAGACCCTTCCGACCAAGATTATAAAGTGCATTTTGACAACGGAGACGAAATAGAATTTTTTACTAATGGCGAGTGGGAAGAAGTGAAAAGTCGTAATGGCAAAGTTCCGAATGCGATAATTCCCAACGGAATTGCTAATTATGTGAAGCAAAATTATACTTCAACCGAAATTTACAAAATCCAAAAGAAAAGATACGGCTACGAAGTGGAACTTTCTAACGGAATGGACTTGGAATTTAATCAAAAAGGCGAATTTTTAAGAATTGACAACTAAAAGTAGAAAACTATGAAAAAGTACATTTTTTTAAGCCTCGCGGCGTTATCATTGGCTTCGTGTGCCTCGTTGCCAACACCTGCTAAGGACTTTGTTTCCAAGCATTTCCCTGCAACACCTGTGGTAAATGTAGAACGCGAAGATGATTTCAGAGGATATTCGGCGGAACTAAGCGACCGCACCGAAATTGAATTTACCAAAGAAGGCGACTGGATTCAGGTAGATGCCGAAGACGGAAATATGCTTCCTGCGACCTTTTTTCCTGAAAACATAGCGG
>JAUNHN010000041.1 GCA_030523915.1 Capnocytophaga sp.
TTTCCAAATAATTTCTGAATCTTGTCCATTCATTTTTGAACCTTGCCAATTGATTTTTGAAAATTGCTGAATAATTTCAAAAATCTTCGCTAAAGGTCAATAACAGTCGGTAGCATTAAAAACCTTCGCCAAAATTCCAAACTTTGGCGAAGTTAAATCTGTATGTTAAAATTTGTGTATCAAAGCTCTCGACAAAAAAATTTTTTACCTTTGCCCAAAAAAATGAAACCACTTTTTATCCTTTTAGCGGTATTTTTATGCACGGCGTTGCTTTTAAAATGGCGAAAAAGACCCCATATTTGGCGTGTTTCGGGTAGCGTGGCGTTGTCCGCGATGTTTTTATTTACCGCAATGGGGCATTTCCTCTTCACCGAAGGAATGGCGATGATGATTCCCGATTTTATTCCGTATCGTACTGAAATTGTGTATCTTACAGGAGTTTTAGAAATCCTTTTTGCCATAGGAATTCTCCTCCCCAAAACACGAAAATTCACAGCGTGGAGCATTATCGTATTCTTGATTTTGGTGCTTCCTGCCAATATTTACGCCGCTATGCACAATGTTGATTATCAGACCGCTACACACAACGGAAATGGATTGGAATACCTTTGGTTTCGCATTCCGTTTCAGCTATTACTAATTTTCTGGTCAGTAGCACTGACAGGCAATAAGTCGGTAGCACCGAGCGGAGAGCTTCCGCAGGGTCAGTAGCACTGACAGGCGATTAACCAAAAACCTTGACAGAAATAACCAAAAACACCCTTTTATAACCAAAAAAATGGTATTTTTGCCCCAAAAAGTTTAATTTTCAAAAGATTTTTATTATGGTTTCAAAATCCGAAATCCGTAAAGCATACGAAGAGCTTTTAAAAAATGAAATGCAAAATGCTTTCAAAAGCTATAAAAATTTTAGGATTAGCAAAAATAAACTGACCATAAAATCAGATACGGAGAAAAATTTTAACCTATCCGAAAGTTGGTTGAGTTTTGAATTTGCCCATCAGGGTTGGAATATGAGCTTGGGGGTGGAGCATCCTGCCATTTATCATTTTTTGCAGGAATTGCAAACGCCTTATTTAAAGCCAATTCCGTGGATTATGTACTATTATTCGCTTGCGGTGAAAAATAATTATTTTGTGCCTTTTGAAAATTTAGGGTCTATCGGTTTGCCACCAAATTTGGAAGAAGTGCCTGATGGCGTTAATTATATCATAGAAAGGCTAAAAGAGATTTTTGTGCCAAAAATACTTAATTTCATTGATGTTAAGTCCGCACTGATTGATGATATTTTGTTTAGACCCGAAGATTATCATTATCCAATTCCTACGGTTGTTTATACGCTAAAAAAGAATGGATTGCCATTAACGGAGGCATTAAAAAACACTTTATTATCCGACAAATACATTAAAAATTCAGAATTTGACAAAAATCTTTTGGATAATTTTGAAAATATTAACTTTATAATTTAAAAACTAAAAAAATATGCAACAAAAAATAATTCCAAATCTGTGGTTTGACGGAAACGCCGCCGAAGCCGTACAGTATTATCTGTCTATTTTCAAGGACGCAAAACTTATTCAGACCACTTATTACCCCGCTTCCAAAGAAGAGGGACTGGCTGATTTTCAGGAGAATATGGCAAAAAAAGTCCTTACCGTAGAGTTTGAAATTTTGGGAATGCGGTTTATCGCCATCAATGCAGGTCCCGAGTTCAAATTCAACGAAGCCATTTCGCTGATGATTCCCTGCAAAGACCAAGCCGAGATAGACTACTACTGGGATTCGCTCACTGCCGACGGCGGACAAGAAAGCGTATGTGGTTGGCTCAAAGACAAATACGGACTGAGTTGGCAAATCTGCCCCGACAATTTAGAAGAACTCAGCAAAAAACCCAATTTCTTCCAAAAAATGATGGCAATGAAGAAGTTTATCATCGCCGATTTTTAATGTTAAAAAAGACAAATCGTATGACAAAAATACACATCAATACGCTCATTCACAGCGAATTAGAAAAAGTTTGGGATTGTTATACCAACCCAACGCACATTGTTAATTGGAATTTCGCAAGTCCCGATTGGCATTGCCCCAAGGCAGAAAACGATATGCAAGTCGGTGGGAAATACACAGCGAGAATGGAGGCAAAAGACGGCAGTTTCGGCTTTGATTTTGAGGCGATTTACACCGAAGTAAAACCCTTAGAATCATTCACTTACAAGATTTTGGACGGCAGAGAAGTACAAGTGAAATTCACCCCAAAAGAAAACTCAACACAACTGGACATCACCTTTGAAGCCGAAAACCAAAACCCCATAGAAATGCAACAAGCAGGTTGGCAAGCGATTTTGGATAATTTTAAAAGATATGTTGAGAAATAATCCTCTCCCCAACCCTTTATCTCTATCTTGATATTTTATATTAAGGAATCGATGAACCTTTCAGGTTTCCCAAGGAGAGGGAGCTTTTGATAATCAGTTGTTTAAAGGATTTTGCGATAACTAAAAACTTCGCCAAAGTTTGGAACTTTGGCGAAGTTAGAAAAAAATATTAGTGTAAATTCGTGCAAATTTGTGGTTTGTTTTTAACCACGAATGACACAAATATTCACAAATTTTAAATGATTTCATTTTCAGATGAAATTTAATGTATATTTGACTTATATTTAAAAATAAATTAAAATGAAAGAAATTTTAGAAACTTATTACAAAGGATTTGCCCAAAAATCAGGTTGGGAAGAAACCTTAGCCGATGATTTTGTGTTTGTTATGAACGACAAAGAAGAATTTGTCGGAAAAGCGATGTATTTGGAAATGTATAAAAATTTCAGTCTGGCTTACCAAACAATGCGTGTTTCTCGCACGATAATAGAGGGAGAAAACGCCTGTGTAATAGCTAATTACGATTGGATTTTGCCAAATGGCGAAACGCATAGTACCAATGTGGTGGAAATTTGGAAAGCCGAAAACGGACTTTTAAAGGAATTGAAAACTTATTTTAATGATAAGTAATTAAAAATTACCGCCTATCGGTGCTACCGATATTTAATGTATATTTGAATAATATTTAAAAATTTTTAAAAATGAAAGAAATTATCACACCCCAAGAATGGATTGCCAACTGGCAGGGCAATCGCCGTCTCACTCGCAAGGTTATTGCGGCGTTCCCCGAAAAAGAATTGTTTGAGTTTTCTGTGGGCGGAATGCGTCCGTTTGCCAAACTTGCCGATGAATTGGTTTATCACGCAAATGCGGCAATTCAGCAAATTACTGAAAATAAAGCCATTCCACTCGGTGAATACGAAGGTTACGCAGGAAAAACCAAAGCCGAAATCTTGGAAAACTGGGACAAAACCACCGCTTTGATAGAAAAATTCGCACAAGAAACACCGCAAGAGCGTTACCGCGAAGTGTTTAATTCCTTTGGAATGTTTAACTTTCCAATCATTGACAACCTTATCTATCTACTTGAAAATGAGATACATCACCGCGGACAAGGGTATGTCTATCTACGAGCGTTAAACATAGAGCCACCTGCTTTTTTTGATAAAAACTAATCGGTAGGTCGGTAGCACCGACAGGCAGTTGTTTATTTGTCATTCTGAATGTAACGAAGTGGAATGAAGACACGAGCGAAGCGAACTGGTGAAACAATCTCTAAAAAAGAGATTCCTCCTATCGTCGGAATGACAAGCCGAAAAAGTCAAGATGATTTCAATACTAAAAACATCGCCAAAGTTTGGAACTTTGGCGATGTTATATTATTCTTATAATCAACTATTTATAGGATTTCACTTCCAAATCCGTTTTTTCTTTTTACCTTTGCACTTGAATAATATCTAAAAATAACTTAAAATGAATAATTTTTTAGATTTAATCAATGAAGCAGTGAATTTCTATTACAAATCAGTAGTAGAGGACTATGACGATATATCATCATTTGCCATTGTAACAGATGAAGGTTTTGAATGCTTTCAAATCGCTGTTAATAGAAATAGGTTTTTTGCAGACTTAATCAATGAAGATTCTGAAGATGTATTGGATTGGTGTGATGAAGATTTTTGGAATACAGGGTATTGGTCTTATGAAGATTTAACACCAATATATAATTTTCCCAAAATGAATGATATTTCTAATATTTTAGAACAAAATTCATTAACCGATGACTTCTTGTGCCATACTTTTTTAAATGCTTTGATGAAAATTAGAGATAAAGATAATAAGGATATTTGTATGTTTGTACATAAAACAGATAGCAGTTTTGATGAAAGACTCTTTGAGATAGTAAAAAAGCTAAATGGTGATGAAGTGGCGGAAAGTTATAGAGAATATTATGATAGTTAATTAAATAAAAACCCAAACTAAACATTACTAACACAAAAATATTCGTAGTTTATATTAAAAAATAACCGCCCTTCCGTGCTACGGACGGAGGTTCTCCACTATTGTTAAAAATTAAAAATTTTAAAACTATGGCAAATACAATCAATCCGTACTTGAATTTTGACGGAAACTGCGAAGAAGCGTTCAACTTCTACAAAAAAGCCTTTGGGGGCGAATTTACAATGATTTCTCGTGCCAACGACAACCCTGTGGAGGTGTCCCAAGCCGAGAAAAACCACATTCTGTTCATAGAACTGCCCATCGGTGGCGGAAAACTGATGGGGTCTGATGTGTTTAAATCCTTTGGGCATACGCTCGTGGTGGGCAACAACAACTATGTGTCCATCGCCGCCGAAAGCAAAGCCGAAGCCGACCGACTCTTTACCGCCCTAAGCGAAAACGGCGAAATAGAAATGCCTATCGGCGACCAGTTTTTTGGTTATTTCGGTAGTTTCCAAGACCAATTTGGCGTTCGCTGGATGGTGTCCTTTATGGGTCAGTAGCACCGACAAGCAGTTATTTTACAGACTAAAAAACATCGCCAAAGTTTGGAACTTTGGAGATGTTAAATTCGTATGTTAAATTAAAAGTAATTGTAGTCGGTGCTACGGACTTTTTCAGAAAAATAATGTGGAAAAGCTAAAAGAAAAGTATATTTACAAGGAAATTTGATGATAGAAAGGTGGTTGTAGGTGGAATTTTAAAGAAATAAAACAATATTTTTTTAATTTGGGTTAAAAATTTTATAATCTGTACTATTTTTCCTTTTATTTGTTTTATTCAAAAATCACTTATCGTACTCAGTTCACTTTTAGGTACTTTTTATAATAATGATTTTTATCAATATTTCAAGATAATGTATTTTAAACATTTCTCTTTTAGAAATTAACGCTGACGCTTGATAGTGCCTGTTATGCTTGTAGCTTCTTCGATGTCTTCTTTTATTTTATTTATCTCATTTTGAGTATCTTCTATAAATGAAGTATCGATATTATTTTTTTCAGCACTCTTTCTAATTTCGGTTTTTATCTCGTTTGTTGCATCGCGTAATTGTCGCATTCCCTTGCCTAAACCACGAGCTATCTCTGGGATTTTATCCGCCCCAAAGAGAATTAAAACCATAAAAAGAATAAAAAATATCTCTGAAAAACTCATAATCATAAAAATATTTGCAAACCTACATCTTTTTTACCTATTAGACAAGATTTTTTTTAAATTTTAAAAATAAAATCAAGACAATCAATCATTTACAAATAAAAATTTTTTCATTAAAAAAAATACGTACTTTTGCAAAAGAGCAAAACATATAAGACTTTGCTTTTTTAATGATAATTCCAAATATATGAATCAAAATATAGCACAAATGCAACAATCTTATTTGTTGTGGAAAGAATTTAGCTTAAATACCCGTCTTGAAATCATCAAAGAAATTAAAGATAAACTATTAATTAACAAAGAATTATACGCTCGTGCCATTACCGAAGACATGAACAAACCTATATCACAAGCTATTGCCGAAGTGAATAAATGTGCTTACTTGTGTGATTATTATATCAAGAATGCAGAAAAATTTCTTGCTCCACAATCAGTGAAAACACAATGGTCTGAAAGTCAAATATTTTTTGAACCGATAGGCGTGTTATTAGGCGTAATGCCTTGGAATTTTCCTTTTTGGCAAGTGTTTCGATTTGTGATTCCAAATATGGTTTTAGGCAATTTATTCGTAGTGAAACACGCCTCGAACGTACCCAAATCAGCTACATTACTCGAAAATGTTTTTAATTCTGACAAAATCAATTTTCCTATATACAAAAATTTGTTTTTGGAAAGCAAATACGTAGCCGATGTCATTGCTCATCCTTATATAAAAGGCGTGTCGCTTACAGGAAGTGAGGCGGCAGGAAAATCGGTGGCAGAAAATGCAGGTAAATACCTAAAAAAATCCGTATTGGAACTCGGTGGCAATTCTGCTTTTATAATATGTGAAGATGCTGATTTGGAGTTAACTACATCGCTCGGAGTAATGGCTCGAATGCGAAATGCAGGACAAAGTTGCATCGCTGCCAAACGATTTTTAGTACACGAAAATATTGCTGAAACTTTTGTAAATCAATACAAAACAAAAATACAAACTCTTAAAATAGGTGATAAATTTGACCCAACGACTGAATTTAGTGAAATGGCACGAGAGGATTTGGCTATCGAATTGGAAAAAATGGTCAATGAAAGCATTCTGCAAGGAGCGAAACTCATCTGTGGCGGAAAGCGACAAGGAACATTTTACGAACCGACAATTCTTACAGAAGTAACGCCTATTATGCCCGTATTCAAAGAAGAAACCTTTGGTCCTGTGGCTGTTATTACCACATTTAAAACTTTTGAAGAAGCAATAGAATTGAGCAATCAGTCCGAATTTGGGCTGGGAGTCTCTGTTTTTTCAAAAAATACGGATTTTGTAAAATCGCAAATACATCGGTTTGAAGAAGGAGCCGTTTACATTAACGAAATGCTTATCAGCGACCCACATTTGCCCTTTGGTGGAATAAAAAATTCGGGCTACGGCAGGGAACTTTCTCATTTCGGAATGTATGAATTTGCAAATATAAAAACGGTGGTCATAAGATAATTTTTCACATCATTTATAAATATTTACTTTCAATAAATACTTGTTCTACAAAATGAATACACAAAAATTTTTAAATCGCATTGAAAATCTTTATATTTGCAAACTTATTTGACAAACAAAAACGAATAAAGAATATAACTATATGTATATCAGCATTAAAAAATTACTTAGCGAAGGAAAAATCTCACAAGATGTGATTCTAAAAGGATGGGTTCGTACATTCAGAAGCAATCGTTTTATTGCCTTAAATGATGGTTCGACCATTGAAAATGTTCAGATTGTGGTAGATTTTGAAAATACAAACGAAGAACTTCTAAAACGCATCACCACAGGGGCGGCTGTGGAAATTCACGGCTCGGTGGTGGAAAGCCAAGGAAAGGAGCAACGCATTGAAGTTCAGGCTACTAAAATCGAAATTTTAGGAGATTCTAATCCTGAAACCTATCCGATACAGCCTAAAAAACACTCATTTGAGTTTTTGCGTGAGAATGCTCATTTACGTGTACGTACGAATGTTTTTGGGGCTATTATGCGAGTGCGTTCGGTGCTTTCGTTTGCCATTCACGATTATTTTCAACGCAACGGATTTTTCTATGTAAATACGCCGATTATCACAGGAAGCGATGCCGAAGGAGCGGGAGAAATGTTCCGCGTAACGACCTTAGATGCTAAAAATCCGCCACTTACAGAGGAAGGCAAAGTCGATTACAAAAAAGATTTCTTCGGTAGAGAAACCAATTTGACCGTTTCAGGGCAGCTCGAAGGCGAAACTTTCGCTATGGCATTAGGAAAAATTTACACCTTTGGACCTACATTCCGTGCCGAAAACTCAAACACATCACGCCATTTGGCTGAGTTCTGGATGATAGAACCCGAAGTGGCGTTCCTTGATTTGGACGGAAATATGGATTTGGCAGAGGATTTTATCAAATATGTTTTGAAATATACGCTCGAACGTAGCCGTGAGGACATTGAGTTTTTGAACGCTCGTTTCTTAGAAGAAGAAAAAACAAAGCCTCAGAATGAGCGTAGTACAATGTCGCTTATCGAAAAATTAGAGTTTGTGATTAACAATAATTTCAAGCGAGTGAGTTACACAGAAGCGATTGATATTTTGAAAAACTCGAACCACAATAAGAAGAAAAAATTCCAATACATCATCGAAGAATGGGGAGCTGATTTACAAAGCGAACACGAGCGTTATTTGGTGGAAAAACACTTTGAATGTCCTGTAATTCTGTATGATTACCCTGCGAAAATCAAGGCTTTCTATATGCGACTTAACGAGGACGGCAAAACGGTTCGTGCGATGGATATTCTTTTCCCTGGAATTGGGGAAATCGTAGGAGGTTCGCAACGTGAGGAGCGATATGACGTATTGGTAGAGAAACTAAAATCGGTTGGAATTGAGGAGAAAGACCTTTGGTGGTATTTGGATTTGCGTAAATTTGGTTCGGCGGTGCATAGTGGCTTCGGGCTTGGATTCGAGCGATTGGTACTTTTCGCAACAGGAATGAGCAATATCCGCGATGTGATTCCTTTCCCTCGAACACCGCAAAATGCAGAGTTTTAGGAAATAATTATTTCAATAAAAGATTATTCAATAAGGATAATCTTTTTTCATTTTTATCAGAAAATTCTCTATTTTAAAGTTTACTTTTGTGAGATATTTTTTATTTTTGTCAAAACAAAATCATAATGATGAAAAAAACATTTTGTATATTTTTTATTTTTTTTCTCCTTAGTTGCAGCTTATTTTCCCAAACAAAATACACTTTGAGTGGAACTATAAGCGATGCTTCTAACGGCGAAAAGTTATTGGGAGTAAATATTGTTGTAAGTGATTTAAATACAGGGACATACACTAATGAATATGGTTTTTATTCAATTACACTTCCTGAAGGAAAATATACTATTACGGTAGAATACATTGGATTTGGCTCGGTCAAAGAAACTATTATTTTGGACAAAAATATCCGTAAGGATTACAAGCTATCGCCCGAAGCTCTCGAACTCGGAGCCGTAGAAGTTACTGCCAATTCTTCCCCAAAAAGCAATATACGAAAAGCCGAAATGAGTACCGCTTCCATTCCTATCAGTACAATAAAGAAATTACCCGTGCTTATAGGTGAAGTGGATATTATCAAAACATTAATGCAACTCCCTGGTGTAAGTAATGCTGGGGAAGCGTCGTCGGGATTTAATGTACGTGGAGGTGCTGCCGACCAGAATTTGGTACTTCTTGATGAGGCTACTATTTTTAACTCCTCACATTTATTTGGTTTTCTAAGCGTGTTTAATGCTGATGCTATCCGTGATATGAAACTTTACAAAGGAGGCATTCCTGCTCGTTATGGTGGGCGTACCTCGTCCGTTTTGGATATTTATCAGAAAGACGGAAACCGCAACAACTACGCTGCTACAGGAGGTCTTGGAATTCTTTCCTCCCGATTGCTCATAGAAGGTCCTTTCGTTAAGGATAAAGCCTCATTTCTGTTCGGAGGAAGAGCCTCGTATGCTCATCTATTCTTAAAATTTACAGACAATAAAAATTCAGCATATTTTTACGACCTAAACACTAAACTTTCCTATCAACTAAATCCTAATAACACGCTCTTCCTTTCGGGTTATTTCGGTAGAGATGTTTTTTCGTTAAGTAACAATTTGAGTAACACGTACGGAAATTCACTTTTTAACCTACGGTGGAATCATATCTTTAACGAAAAACTATTTTCTAATTTATCTCTTATATTTAGTGATTATTACTACGGATTTCGCTTTGAGCGTATTGGATTTATATGGGATTCAGGTATTAAAAATTTCAACTTAAAGTATCATTTGAAAAATTATATTTCAGAAAAAATAAATTTTACGTATGGTTTGCAAGGATTATATTACGATTTTGCTCCTGGCAGGTTATCTCCCTCATCGGCTGAATCTACTATTAAAGAAAGTATTCTTCCTAATAAATACGCCTTTGAATCAGGTATTTATGCCGATGTAGAACACGCTCTCACTCCGTATCTTAATGTATCTTACGGACTTAGATTCAGTATGTTTTATCATTTAGGCAAACGTGAAATGAATATTTATGAAAACAATCAAGCCGTAGTGTATAACCCGAATCGCCGTATTTACTTAAAAGGTACACCTATTGGTACAGAGCATTTCCAAAGTGGTAAAATTATTGACTTATTTAATTATCTTGAGCCACGTTTAACTTTCTCACTTGCATTAAATGATTATCAATCCTTCAAAGGAAGTTACAGTCGGAACGTACAATACTTACATTTGATTTCCAATACCTCCTCACCAACACCGCTTAATGTTTGGGCTCCAAGTGAGCGTTTCTTAAAACCTCAAATCGGCAACCAATTTGCAGCTGGTTTTACAACCAATTTTGCAGAAAACAAATATAGCTTTGAAATAGAATCCTACTACAAAACCACCCAAAATCGTTTGGATTACATTGATGGAGCTGACCTTATTGCCAATAAAGCGATTGAGCAAGTGTTACTCAACGGACATAGCAGAGCGTATGGTTGGGAATTTTTGCTAAGAAAAAACACAGGTAAATTTACTGGATGGATAGCTTATACCCTTTCCAAATCAGAACAACAAACCAAAGGACGTACTCCTGAAGAAATAGGCATCAACAATGGCGAATGGTATAGCACTCCGTATGACAAGCCTCACGATTTATCAATTACTGCCAACTATACATTAAATTCAAAATGGACTTTCGGAGCTATTTTTAACGTACAAACAGGATTACCTGCAAATTATCCCGTAAGTACTTATAATTATTTGGATTTCACTATTTTGAATTATAGCAAACGCAATTACTACCGATTGCCTACCTACCACCGATTGGACATCTCGGCTACCTACACCCCTACAAAGCAAAACAAACGCTGGAAAAGCGAATGGAACTTTGGTATTTACAACGTTTACAATCGTAAAAATGCTGTTTCTATCTCATTCCAAGAAAAACCACAAACTACTGTTAGTGAAGCTGTTAAATTATCTATTTTTGGTATTGTTCCTAGTGTAACTTATAATTTTACTTTTTAGTTATGAGATTTTTTTTGTACATAAATATCGTGTTATTTTCTTGCATCACTTTGCTTACTTCCTGCGAAGAAGTTATTGACCTAAAATTAGATACACAAGAAAAACAACTTGTCATTGACGCTAGTATCAGCTGGAAAAAAGGAGAACAAAAAGCGTTTCCTATTGTACGAATGAGCTATACAAAGGGAGTGTATGACTACACTACTTCGGATAAGGTAAGCGGAGCTACCATCAAAATAACTTCTGATTATGGAGAGGAATATCTTCTTGAAGAAGTCCTTTTTAAGGACATAGAGGATAATCTTAGCGATTATGACATTACATCACCCGCAAAAATAGAAGGAAGTATTTATATTTATAAAAATGATTTTGTGCCTGTTTTGGGTCGTACTTATTACCTAAGCATCGAACACAATGGCGAAAAATACACCTCCAAAGAGCAAATGCTGGAAGTTCCTATTATCAATCCTGAGGAAGCTGAACAAATTGATAACGGAGGATTTACAGGTAATGACATTGAGGTCAAATTTTTCTTCGATGGTATTCCAAATCAGGCTAATAACTACTTGATAAGAGTTAAAGATAATGAAGGTGATAACTATTTTACATTAGATGATACATTCTTGCTTGCCAATAAGTTCTTTTTTATTATTTCTGGCAAAAAAGATGCTTTCGTAAAAGATAGTAAAATTGACATTTCTTTATACAGAATATCTCCTGACTATCAGCAAATTATAGATTTATTAATTGCCAATTCTGTAAGAAATGATGGGCAAGGCGGCGTCCCGATGTTCTCCATTCCTTCACGTGTTTTCGGAAATATAGTTCATACTTCTGAGCCAAAGAAAAATCCTTTAGGGGCTTTTCGTGTAGCTCAATATAGTAAAGCTCAATATACCATCAAATAGCCTTAATAGATGAACATTGCTATCGTAATATTAAACTGGAATGGAAAGGCTTTATTAGAAAAATTTCTGCCTTCGGTGGTACAGCACTCCTCCCAAGCCACTATTTATGTCGTAGATAATGCTTCTACCGATGATTCCGTAGCATTTGTAGAAAATAATTATCAAAATGTTCGCCTTATCAAACTTCCCTTCAATGGCGGGTATGCCAAAGGCTACAATTTGGCTTTACAACAGATACCAGAAGAGATTTTTTGTCTGGTTAATTCTGATATAGAGGTTACTGAAAATTGGCTTACTCCCATAGAAAAACTTTTTTCACAGCCCGAAATAGGTGCTGTACAACCCAAAATATTGGATTATAACCATCCAGAGCGGTTTGAATACGCTGGTGCTGCGGGCGGATTTATTGATAAATACGGATTTCCTTTCTGTCGTGGGCGTATTTTTGACACTATCGAAGAAGATAAAGGTCAATATGACCAGCAAACAGATATTTTTTGGGCTTCAGGAGCCTGTCTTTTTATCCGAAAGGACGTTTTTATGAAGCTCAATGGCTTTGACGAAGATTTTTTTGCTCATCAAGAAGAAATAGACCTTTGTTGGCGTATACATAACGCTGGTAAACGGATTATTTTTACACCCGAAAGCGTGGTATATCACGTAGGTGGAGCCACCCTTGCAGCCAGCAACCCCCGAAAAACATACCTTAACTTCCGCAATGGATTATTTATGTTACTAAAAAATCTTCCTGAAAAAGGCTTGTACAAAACGCTTTTTATCCGAATGACTTTTGATGGAATTGCTGGAATTCGATTTGTGTTTCAAGGTAAATTGCAATTTACTTGGGCTATTTTCAAGGCTCATATGGATTTTTATCGTAATTTCCTTCATTTTAAAAAGAAAAGACAAGGCTCTTATCTACCTTATTATAAGGTAAAATCAATCGTTTGGGAGTATTTTGTTAGAAATAAAAAATATTTTTATGACATTTTTTAAAGAAAATTTATTAACTTTGCACTTACAACCTTTTATAAAACATTATTAGAGATGAAAAAAATTTTTATTATTATTCCGTTAGTAGGCTTATTGGCAAGCTCGTGCGTTTCCAACAAGAAATATGCTGAGTTGGAAAATAAATACAAACAATCTGAAGATTTATTGAACACAGCTACTGTGAAGCTAAATACTTGTTTGAAAGATTATGAGAGTTTACAAGCCCAAGTTTCAAGCCTTAAAAATCAAAATGATTTACTAAAAGAAAACAATCAGCAGCTTATCAGTAATGTAGGCAACTTAACTACTTTGACCCAGAAAGGTGCTGAAAATCTTGAAAAATCATTGGAAAGTTTACGTGAAAAAGATTTGACAATCCGTAACTTACGTGATGCCGTTACGCGTCGTGATTCTATCAATTTGGCTCTTGTTCAAAGCCTTAAAGGTGCTATTGGCAACTTAGACGACCAAGATATTGAAATCAAAGTAGAAAAAGGAGTTGTTTTTGTTAATATCTCAGACAAATTGCTTTTCAGTAGTGGAAGTTACGCCGTTACCAGCCGTGCAAAAGAAGTTTTAGGCAAAGTAGCCACCGTAGTGAAAAACAAACCTGATTTCGAATTTATGGTAGAAGGACACACTGATAATGTGCCATTTAAAGCCAATAGTTCTATCAAAGATAATTGGGACTTGAGTGTGCTAAGGGCTACAGCTGTAGTGCGTATCCTCCAAAATGATTTTGGAGTAGCTCCAAGCCGTATGACTGCCGCAGGACGTAGTGAATATGTACCCATTACAAGTAACGACTCTCGTGAAGGAAAGGCTCAAAACCGCAGAACTCGTATCGTAGTGTTACCAAAACTTGACCAATTCTACAATATGATTGAAGAAGGTATGAAAGACCCTGCCATTAATAAGTAATTTTCATTTATCCATATTTTTTAAAAACTCCAATTATGGGAAAAACCTATAATTGGAGTTTATTTTTTCGGGAAAATAAAACATCAAAGTTCAGTTACTAAAATTCTCCCTTAGTTTAATACAAAAAGACTTCTGATTTTTTGCAAAATCATATTTTTTTTCTTAAAATTGCATCGTAATAGCATTCGGCTTATAAATTATAATATATCTATCATTTTGAACGAAATTATTTTAGAATTAACTGATACCAATCCTCAACAATTTTTTGGAGAAGACGAAATTAATATCAAAAAGATTAAATCGCTTTTTCCAAAACTAAAAATTGTGGCTCGGGGCAACAAAATTCTCGCTTTCGGTGAAGAGGATTTACTAAAAGATTTTGAAAAAAAAATCCAACTTCTTATCGCTCATCACGGAAAGTATAACCAAATGAACGAGCGTATTATTGATAGCGTTCTTAACTCTAACGAAACTGAAATCAACGAAATAGATAATAACAATAACTCTGACATCATTCTCCACGGAGTAAGCGGTAGAGCGATACGACCACAAACCAAAAATCAGTTTAAATTAGTGGAACTAATGAAAAAAAACGATATGGTTTTTGCCGTAGGTCCCGCTGGAACAGGAAAAACGTATGTGGGAGTTGCTTTGGCTGTTAAAGCACTGAAAGAAAAGCAAGTAAAGCGAATTGTTCTTACTCGACCAGCAGTAGAAGCGGGAGAGAATTTAGGTTTTCTTCCAGGGGATTTAAAAGAAAAACTCGACCCATATATGCAGCCTCTTTATGATGCACTTCGCGATATGATTCCGTATGAAAAACTCAATGGGTTTATAGAATCTGGCATCATCGAAATAGCTCCTTTGGCGTTTATGCGTGGACGAACTCTTGACAATGCGTTTGTTATCTTAGATGAAGCTCAAAATACTACCCACGCACAGATGAAAATGTTTCTAACACGTATGGGACGTAATGCCAAATTTATGATTACGGGCGACCCTGGGCAGGTAGACCTCCCTCGTAAAGTGTCTTCGGGACTGAAAGAAGCCTTGCTTATTTTGCGTAGTGTAAAAGGTATCGGAATTTTACACTTAGACGACAAAGATGTGATACGCCATCCATTGGTTAGAAATATCATCGAAGCCTACAAAAATATCGAAAATACAGAATAATCAATTCGTTGGCAAAAAAAAAAAAAATTAGACTCAAAAAATAAAAAAAATAAACATATAAAAAATGAATACAACATTAGTTATTTTGGCTGCTGGCTTAGGTAGCCGTTTTGGTTCGGACAAACAATTAGAGGGAATTCACAACGGAAATTCTTTGTTTGATTACGGAATTTATGACGCTCTTGAGGCAGGCTTTACAGATGTGGTAATGATTATCAGAACAGAAATCGAGGAACTTACTAAAAAGCATTTGGAAACACGTTTCAAAGGTGTGCCTATTTCATTTGTATACCAAAATCTTCATAACCCGAAAGGAATCGAGCGTCAAAAACCTTGGGGAACAGGACACGCGATGCTTTGTGTGAAAGATGTGGTTAAAAATCCATTTTTGATTATCAATGCTGATGATTATTACGGAAAAGATGCTTTCAAATTTATGGTAGAAGCCTTAAAATCAAATAAAAAGAAAACCTTCTTTTCTGCGGGTTACTTACTGAAAAATACACTAAGCGAAAACGGAACTGTATCAAGAGGCGTTTGTAAAGTAGACAAAAACAATCATTTACAATCTATCGTAGAGGCTACAAAACTACGAAAAGTAGATGACAAAACCGTAGTAGATGAAGAAACGGGCATCAACTATGATATTAACGCTTTCGTTTCAATGAATTTTTGGGGCTTTACTCCCGAAATTTTCCCAATGAGTGAAAAACTTTTCGCTGCTTTCGTAGAAGCGAATAAAGACAAACCAAAAGCTGAATTTTTCATTCCTTTAATCGTTCAGCACGCTATTGAAAATGAAGGTTATGCACTTGAAGTACTTCCTAATAACGATGCTTGGTTTGGAATGACGTATCGCGAAGATTTAGAAAAAGTACGCAACGAAATCAAAAATCTTACAGAAAAAGGAAAATATTCTGCAAATTTTTAATTAATAAATATCATAGGGGCGTACAAAAATACGTCCCTTATTAACTTAACAACATAAAAAAATGAAAACTACAGCCGAAAAAATTGCTCCTTTATTTGATTTGAAAGGAGAAATCGTTTCTGTTACACCTTTTGGAAACGGTCATATCAACTATACTTTTTTAGTAAAAACCACTGAAAATGAATACGTTTTGCAAGGAATCAACACCAACGTTTTTAAAAAACCTTATGCTATTATTAAAAACATTGAACTTCTTTGGGAAACTGTTAGTGATAATAATATTATCTTAAATATGATTCCTCTAAAAAAAGGGGGATTTGCAGTAGAGGCTGATACCGCTGTATGGCGAACCGTTCCGTTTGCAAAGAATTATACTGCTTACGAGTTTGTAGAAGAGGCTTGGCAAGCTGAAAAAGCAGCATCTGCTTATGCTACATTTATCAAAACATTTGAAAAAATAGACACTTCAAAACTCGAAGATACTATTCCTGATTTTCACAACGGAATGAAGCGTTTTCAGCAATTGGAAGACGCTTTCGCCCAAGCCAAAAAGGAACGTATCCAAAAAGCACAACACCTTTACGATTTTGCCAAATCGCACAAAATTATTTTTGATGAAGTACAAAAAGCAGTCGATGAGAAACGCATTCCTATTCGCGTAACGCATAACGATACCAAAATCAATAATGTGCTTATCAACAACAGCAATCCTAATGACTTCAAAGTAATTGATTTAGATACTGTTATGCAAGGAATTTTATTGTATGACTTTGGCGATATGGTACGCACATCTGTAAGCCCTACTAATGAAAATGAACTTGATGATTCAAAAATTGTGTTCAATACTTCTTTCTTTGAAGCTATCTGCAAAGGATTTTCTGTTATGAAAGATGTAATGACTCAAACCGAAAAACAAATGATTTTGGACGGAGCTAAATATATGATTTTCATCATCGGAGTACGTTTCTTGACAGATTATTTCAACAATGATATTTATTTCAAAACACATTTTGAAGATGAAAATTTTGTTCGAGCTCGTAACCAATTTGTACTACTTCAGCGTTTGGAAGAAAAAGAAACTGAGCTACGAAACATTACTGCCAAGTGCTTTAACTAAAGCATAAAAAATACAATTTTCTAATCTGTTTAAAAAAAAGGATTATATTTGCCCTGTTTTTTAAACAGATTTTTTATTTATGCCAAAAATAGTATATATACTTGTTTTGCTCTTTTGCATTCCATTTTTGGGTTGGGGACAAACATCAGTTGCTGGAAAAGTAATTGATGAAAACGGAAACCCGATTCCCTTTGCTAATATCATTTTTAAAAATACTACCATAGGAACCTCAAGTGATAATGAAGGTAATTTTACATTAAACTCAAATAAAGACCATAGTATATTAGAGGTATCTTTTATTGGTTATGCCACAAAAGAAATTCGATTGAAAAGCCCCCAAGAAACCAATTTGCAGGTGATTTTGGTAGAAGGCGAGGAACTAAGTGAAGTTACCCTCATTGGTAGACCTACGAAACATCTTTCTAAAAAAGAAAATCCTGCATACAAAATATTACAGAATATCTGGAAAAATAAGCACAAAAACGGATTAAAACAAGCCGAATATTATCAATATCAACGGTATACATCTACCGAGCTGGGGCTTAATCAGTTAGATTCCACTTTCTTGAAAACCGTTTTAAAATCTGATTACAAAGATATTAGAAAGATTCTTTCTGAGAAAAAATACAAACAATATTTCTCTATGCCAATGTTTTTGCAAGAAGAAGTAGAGAATGTATATGGAAATAACTTAACAGGGGCAAAACGAGTGGATATGGAAGCTGAACGCCATCAAGGTGTAGTTCAGACGGGGTTCGGTTTGGAGCGTATCAGTCGTTCTTTGCAAGAGTTTGACATTTATGACAATTCTTTTCTGATTTTAGAAAGACCTTTTGTAAGTCCCATTTCAGAATATGGATACGGCGTATATTCCTATGTATTAAATGATTCCATTGAACGCAACGGACAGAAATTCTATACCATCTATTTTTTTCCTCGACAAGAACAAGATTTAGCCTTCCAAGGAAGTTTCGTGGTGGGTGATAAAAATTATGCCATCGAATCTATCCAAATGTATATCACTAAACAAACGAACATCAATTTGGCTCGAAATTTATCATTTGAAAAATATTTTAAAACTGTGAATGACAGCATTTTTCTTCCTGAAAAAGATGTTTACGAAGGTGATTTCAGTGTACTGAGTAAAAGCGATGATGAAAAAGGAATGTACGTCAGAAAAACGGTTACCTATAATAATTATCAGCTTAATGAGCCTAAACCTGATGATTTCTACAAAGGAAATATCGAGAGGTACAAAGTCAATCAATTTACTAAAGATACACTATATTGGACTAATTTTGCCAACGACAAGCAAACTCTCAAAACCCAACATCTCATCAAAGAAGTCGGCGATAATGGCAAAATAAAAGGGATTTCTGATGTAATTGACATTCTTAGTAGTGGTTACTTGCCTTTCAATCGGTTTTTACAATTTGGTTCTATATGGAATTGGTATTCCTCTAATGATATTGAAGGGTCTCGTTTTCGATTAGGTTTTCGAAGTTTTAAAACAGCTGAAGACCGGTTTAGAACCTATTTTTATGGAGCGTATGGATTACGTGATAAAAAATTCAAATACGGCATCAACGCCAAGTACTTACTCTTCCAAAAACCTCGTGTAACAGTTGGTGCTGAACTACGAAAAGATAATTTGCAATTAGGGAGTGTCTTACAAACAGATGATATTACGTTAAACTTTGAGAATCCTACAATCACTTGGTTTGAACGAGGAGACAATTACTATTTGACACAAATTCAAAAATTACAAAGTTTTATCAATTTTGAACTCTTAAAAAGTAATTTAAATATTACTCTTTCAGGAGTTTACCAGCGACAAGAATCTGCTAACTCTGATTTCTTTTCCATTTCATATTTGAACAAAAATAACCAAATCCATAATACTTATTCTGATTTTAATATGGGATTGGCTATTGCATATACTCCTAAACGCAAAGTATATGGATATGGTGTAGAACAACGTTTTGGAAAAAACACACACCCGTTGTATAGATTGAAATTTACACAAGGTATTTCGGGTATTCGCAATAGTGTTTTTGATTATTCCAAAATAGAAGCAACTATAAGTTATCCTGTGGCTTTATGGTCGTTAGGATTATTAAAACCTACTCTTGAAGTAGGAAAAACATTCGGTGAAGTGCCTTTACCATTGCTCTCTCCTACGCCTACCAGCCAAAGTTATTCGATTGTAGGACGAACGTTTTCCTTATTAGATTACTATGATTTTGTAACTGATATGTATGCAAATTTATATTTGGAACATCACTTCAACGGATTAATTTTCAATAGATTACCACTTATCAAAAAGACCAAATGGCGTAGTTTGATTTTCGCAAGAGCGGCTTACGGAACTATTTCCAAAGCAAATCAAGACATCAGCCTTTCCAATGTAGTTTACAATGCCCCTG
>JAUNHN010000205.1 GCA_030523915.1 Capnocytophaga sp.
CAAAAATAAAAATCAAATTTTCATCGTAAATATTTTCCAAAAAATCCAAATCAAATTGAGTTCCTCTATGGATAAGTTCTTGCGTAAGTTGTATAATTTCTTTGTTTTTCATTGTTTATTACAAAATTTTTAATTTATAAAATACTGATAATCAACATTAGTTACTTTTTGGTGCGTAGGTTACTAAAAAGTACATACTTGCGACAAAGATACAAAGTTTTTACCTTTGCCAAAATTTTTAAACAGAAATAAAATGAATTTTTTAGAAAAAGCAAAAAACAGATATGCAACAAAATCGTATCGCAATGAAAAAATTTCAGACGAGAAAATCGCTGAATTACAGGAGATTTTACGCCTTTCGCCTTCGTCAATAAATAGTCAGCCGTGGCAATTTGTTTTCGTTTCCGATGAAAAAATCAAAAACCAATTGGCAGAAGTTTCGATGATGAACAAAGAAAGGGTAAAACAAGCCAGTCATTTGGTGGTTTTCAAAGTGATTAATCAAGTGTCTGATTTTGAAGCAAATATTGATAAATATCTCTCAGAAGGAGCGATTGAATATTACAATAAAATTGTGAAAAACAAACCCGAATCCGAAATAAAATCGTGGTTTTCTCATCAAGTATATTTGTCGCTGGGTTTCTTTCTAAGTGCCTGTGCATCAATGGAAATAGATTCCACTCCAATGGAAGGAATTTTCCCAGAGAAATATGACCAAATTTTAGGTATTGAAAACGGATACAAAACGCTATTTGCCGTACTCATAGGCTACCGCAACCCAGAGGATAAAAATCAGCCTGAAAAAACTCCAAAAAACAGACTTCCAAAAGATAAAATAATTAAAACTATTTGAAAATGAGAACGATACTATTTGTCTTAACAATATTTTTTTCTTCGTCTTTATTAGCTCAAAATAAAGAAGTTACGAAATCTGAAAAACAGGTTTATATCATTCACGGATATGATGCAACCATTGATAATCATTGGTTTAAATGGCTTGATGATGAACTTCAAAAAGAGGGAATTAAGGTAAAACGCATACAAATGCCTTCCCCAGCCAATCCAAAAATTGAAGAATGGCTTACACAGATGAGAAAAGAAGTGAAAATCAACTCTAAAACGATTATTGTAGCTCATAGTTTGGGAACAATTACCACACTGAATTTTCTTACTGAAACAAAACAAGCCGTAAAAGGAACTATTTTAGTATCAGGTTTTTACGAACCTATTTCAAAAGAATTTGCATTTTTAAATCCGTTTGTAGAAAAATTTAATCAACGCAAAAACGAACCCAAAGTGGGCAAAGCAATAGTTATTTCAGCTTTGGACGATACTATTGTGCCTCAGCAATTTAGCGATAATCTTTCCCAACTTCTCAAATGTGAATTTATTCGTTTGCCCAAAGGAGGTCATTTCCTTGATAGAGAAGGCTTTACGACTTTTCCGTTGATAAAAAAGAAAGTTTTAGATATTTATAATCATTAAAAAAATTTGTAAAAAAATGAAATCCATAATATTCACATTCGCCCTCTTTTTGGCGATGCCTTTATTTGCACAAAAGTCTAAAAATCAAAAAGTTACAACTCCTAAACCCGAAGTTTTTGCTACGGTAGATGGTGCGGTGGGCAATATCGCTTTTACGCACTCTGGGCAGGCCGTGTATAGCTATCACCCCTTTTTTGAACCCAAAATCAGAGTGGCAAAATACAACGCCCAGACCAAAACTTCCGAGCCTTTTCCCAATATCCAATGGAACACGCCTCGCCTGACAGATGACCATTATTTGAGTAATGTTTTGGGTATCAGAAATGATGAAAATGGCGTAGTTTGGATGCTTGATATGGGCGGTCGTAACCCAATAACGCCCAAAATTGTGGGTTGGAACACGAAAACAAACCAGCTCGAACGCATTTATTATCTGCCTGAAACTGCCGTTGTTAAAACTTCGCAACCCAATGATATGCTGATAGATACAAAACATCAAGTCATTATTATTGCTGACGAAGGCATCGGAAACGGCGGCGATGGCTCTACTGCGGCTCTTATTGTGGTGGATATGAAAACAGGACGCACACGCCGACTGCTCGAAGGTACTCGCTCTACACTTCCTGAGAAAACTCCGATTATCGTAAATCATAAAGCATTGACAATCAATGGGAAAGAATTGTATGTAGGCTGTGATGGTATTACGGCGGATAAAGATTTTGAATGGTTGTACTACGCTCCTTTGAACGGAACAAAACTTTATCGATTGAAAATTAGCGATTTACTCAATGAAAATCTCACAGAAAAAGAACTTGATAAACTTGTAGAAACCTATTCCGCAAAGCCAAACAATGGCGGACTAAGCATTGATGAGGACGGAAATATTTACCTTACCGCAATGGAAACCAATAGCGTAGCGATGATTTCAGCCAAAGACCGAAGCGTAAAAACGGTAGTTCAAGACGAGCGTTTGCTTTGGGCAGATGGTGTAAGTTACAATCACACAGATGGTTATATGTATGTTTCGGCTGCACAAGTGCATTTGGGAGCTGTTTTTAACAACGGAAAAAATTTAGCCAAACCGCCTTATTATATTTTCCGCTTCAAACCAGTAGCCAAAGGAGTGAATTTTAGATAAAAGTC
>JAUNHN010000042.1 GCA_030523915.1 Capnocytophaga sp.
GTGAAATAGGATTTCTATTCGGGCAGTATAAACGCTTAAGAAACGAATTTACAGGCGTTTACACTGGAAAAGGAATTCCGTACGGGGGCTCATTAATTCGTCCTGAAGCTACGGGATATGGGACTATTTACTTCGTAGAAGATATGTTAAAAACACGAAAAGATTCTATCAAAGGTAAAGTGATAACTATTTCAGGTTCAGGCAATGTAGCCCAATATGCTGTTGAAAAAGCAAATGAATTAGGAGGTAAAGTTGTAACTCTTTCTGATTCATCAGGTTATATTTATGACAAAGAAGGAATCTCTCCCGAAAAATTAGCTTATGTGATGAGACTTAAAAACGAACAACGTGGACGTATCAAAGAGTATGTAACTCAATATCCTTCAGCTGTTTACTATGAAGGTAAACGCCCTTGGGGTGAAAAATGTGACATTGCTCTTCCGTGTGCTACTCAAAACGAATTAGACGAAAAAGATGCAAAAACACTCCTTAAAAACGGATGTATCTGTGTGGCAGAAGGAGCTAATATGCCGTCTACACCTGAGGCTGTTACTGCTTTTCAAGAAGCAAAAATACTCTATGCACCAGGAAAAGCCTCTAACGCTGGTGGAGTGGCTACTTCGGGATTGGAAATGTCACAAAATTCGCTACGCCTTAGCTGGACAAGAGAAGAGGTAGACCAACGGCTACAACGTATAATGAAAGATATCCACCTTTCGTGTGTAAAACACGGAACAAATACTGATGGATACATTGACTATGTGAAAGGTGCAAATATCGCTGGATTTGTAAAAGTCGCCGATGCTATGTTAGCACAAGGAATCGTGTAGTTTTTTTAGAAAAAAATAAAGGCTGTTCATTGTGAACAGCCTTTTCTTTCTATTTAGTTAATCTACTAACCCATTCAGACCACTTTTCTGCATCTTCTTTGCTCATTTTGGACAATTGCTCTTGTGCTTTTGCCTTCCATTCCGATGCTTTCGCTTGAAACTCTTGTATTTTTTCTGCACTTCCTGATTTTGCAGCTTCAGCCGATTCTTTAAAAAATTCTGCATATTCCTCAGCAAATTTCTGTACATCTGAGTTAGCAAATTTCGGCACTTCAATATCTGAAATCTTTTCCTTTACTTCACTAATAACTTCTTTGGTCTCTTTTTGAGCATCTTCCAAAGTAGTTTCGACTGTATTTTGTGCATTTTGCTTTGCTTGATTTACATTTTCACAAGCAACAACTCCTAACAAAGTTATTACCAATAAACTTAATACAATTTTTTTCATGTTTAAAATAATTAATTTAATGATTATAGGCAAATATATTTATTATAGTTGTAACATACTATAAATTTAACAAAAGTTTTAGAACAAAAACTTTCCTATCATCAAAAAAAGCTACTCAATATTTGAGTAGCTTCTAAAATTAACGTACTATTTCATTATTTATTAACTCCTAAAAAATTACGCTAAAGCCTCTGCTCCACCTACAATCTCTAAGATTTCTCCTGTGATTGCAGCCTGACGTGCTTTGTTGTAAGTCAGTTTTAACTGATTTTTGAGTTCGTTAGCATTATCAGTAGCTTTGTGCATTGCTGTCATTCGAGCTCCGTGTTCAGAGGCTACCGAATCGCGTAATGCCTTCAAAATCTGTGTTTTTAATGACCTCGGAATCAATTCTTGAACGATTTCCTCTTTGGAAGGCTCGTAAATATAATCTACAGACGATTCTTGTGCTTCTACTACCGCTTGAATAGGCAAAAATGTCTCTTCTATAACAATTTGTGTAGCCGCATTCTTAAAGCTATTATACACCAAAACTATTTTATCAAACCTTCCTGATGTGTATAGCTCCATTAATTCAGAAGCTAATTCGGAGGCTACTGCATAGTTCAGATTATCAAAAATATGAGTTTCGTGTCTGAAAACCTTATCTGTTTTTTTTAAAACATCATTTCCTTTTTTTCCAACTGTATAAAACTCCACTTTTTTATCCTTGTATACAGCACTTTCTAATTCCAATGCTTTTTTAATAATATTGGAATTAAACGCCCCGCAAAGCCCTCTGTTAGAGGTAATTGGAACAATCAAAATGTTTTTAGCCTCTTCAGGACGCTCATTATAAACGCTGTCATTTCCTAAGGCTGAGCTTAATTGCTCTAACAATTGTTTCAATTTATAAGCATAAGGTTTCATCGCCAAAATAGCGTCCTGAGCTTTTTTAAGTTTTGCTGCCGACACCATTTTCATCGCCCCAGTGATTTGCATCGTGGAACTTACCGATGAAATTCTACTTCGTATTTCTTTTAAATTTGCCATTTTTCTATTTTCTGAAAATGTATAATTTACAGTCGAAAAACTCGACACGTTTTTTTATTTCACACAGATTTCGTTTATTTTTTTAACTAAAAACATTCGTGTAAATTTGTGTTCATCTGTGGTCAAATTCAGCCACGAATGAACACAAATAATCTGTGTTTTTACTTTCCCAAAGATGCGTAATTCACCTTTGACAAAGTTTTTTATTGCCTATCGGTGCTACCGATTATTTTGCGTATTTCTCAGCAAGTTCTTTCGCTACTTTTTCAAGTGTTGAAGTAATTTCGTCTGTGATTTGTCCAGCTTTCAGTCCGTCCAAAACATTGCGATGTTGCAAGTTCAAGAAATCTAAAAATTCTTTTTCAAACTCTTTTACTTTATTTACAGGCACTTGACGAAGTAAGTTTTTAGAACCTACATAGATAATTGCAATTTGATTTTCAACAGGATACGGGTCGTTTTGAGATTGTTTCAAAATCTCCACGTTGCGTTTTCCTTTTTCGATAACGTTCATTGTCGCAGCATCTAAATCCGAACCGAATTTCGCAAAAGCCTCTAACTCACGATATTGAGCTTGGTCAAGTTTTAGCGTTCCTGCTACTTTTTTCATTGATTTAATCTGAGCCGAACCACCCACACGCGATACCGAAATACCTACGTTAATCGCTGGACGCACCCCTGAGTTGAACAAATCAGATTCTAAGAAAATTTGCCCATCTGTAATTGAAATCACGTTTGTTGGGATATACGCCGAAACGTCTCCCGCTTGTGTTTCGATGATAGGCAAGGCAGTAAGCGAACCGCCTCCTTTTACCAAATGCTTGATGCTATCCGGTAAATCATTCATTTTCTGAGCAATACTATCATCAGCAATTACTTTTGCGGCTCTTTCAAGCAATCGAGAGTGTAAGTAAAATACGTCCCCTGGATATGCCTCACGCCCTGGTGGACGGCGTAACAATAACGAAACTTCACGATACGCCACCGCTTGTTTTGACAAATCATCATAAATAATCAACGCTGGGCGACCTGTATCACGGAAATACTCCCCGATAGCAGCTCCTGCAAACGGAGCGTACACCTGCATAGGTGCTGGGTCAGAAGCATTTGCCGCAACAATCGTAGTATACGCCAAAGCTCCGTTGTCTTCCAACGTTTTGGCAATAGCCGCTACGGTCGATGCTTTTTGCCCTATCGCAACATATATACAATACACAGGTTTTCCTGCGTCATAAAATTCTTTTTGGTTCAAAATGGTGTCGATACAAACCGTTGTTTTTCCCGTTTGGCGGTCTCCAATCACCAACTCACGTTGCCCTCTTCCGATAGGAATCATCGCATCTACCGATTTGATTCCCGTTTGCAACGGCTCGTTTACTGGCTGACGGAAGATAACCCCTGGTGCTTTACGCTCCAATGGCATCTCATAAAGTTGCCCTGTGATAGGTCCTTTGCCGTCAATAGGTTGCCCCAATGTATTTACCACACGACCAACAATGCCCTCGCCCACATTAATAGAAGCGATTAAGCCCGTTCTTTTTACTGTATCCCCTTCCTTAATATCTGTTGAAGGTCCTAACAAAGTAATACCTACGTTATCTTCTTCCAAGTTCAAAACGATACCTTTTAGTCCGTTATCGAACTTTACCAATTCTCCATATTGAGCGTTCGACAGACCGAAAATACGAGCGATACCGTCTCCCACTTGTAATACCGTTCCCACTTCTTCCAAAGAAGCTGTGGCATCAAAATTTCCTAATTGCTCTTTTAAAATTGCTGAAATCTCAGCGGCTTTAATTTCTGCCATTTTTAGTTTATATTTTTTATTTATATAAAATCTTTAATATATAATTCGTTTACTATCAAATATTTATAATTTACTAAACGAATAATGTTTCTTGAAATTCTTGTTGTAATTTATTAAGTTTGAAAGCTACACTGGCGTTATACTGAATGTCGCCAATACGCAAAATAAATCCACCAATAATGCTTTCATCTACTTTATTGATTAGAGTGATATTTTTGCCTTTCGTTAGACTTTCCACCTTTTGTAGCACTTCTTTTTTCATCTCTTCGGTCAATGGAATTGCCGTGATAACCTCCGCTACTTCATTGTTTTTGTATGAATTATAGTGCGAAACGAACTTTTCTGCTATTTGCTTTAAAAGAGGTAATCTTCGGTTTTCGATAAGTAAAGAGAATAATCGTTGCACTTCGGGAGAAGCATCAACAAAAATTTTCTGTAAAACATTTTTCTTGACAACAGTCTTCACTATGGGCGAAACCAAAAGATTTTCTAAGTCTTTATTATTCTCTATTGTGTTATGAATCAAAGACATATCACGGAATACGCCTTCAAGTGCATTTCGTTGCAAGGCATACTCCAAAAGTGCTTTGGCATATCTATTAGCTGCTCTGAATCCGTACATATTTTATTAATTTAAAGTAGCTCCTTTTAAATATTCATTAATCAAAGAGGTTTGTTTTTTCTCATCAGAAAGCTCATTTTTGATTACTTTTTGAGCAATCTCAATAGACAACGATGCTACTTTATCTTTTAACTGAGCAACCGCCACTTTTCGCTCATTATCAATAGCTTGTTTTGCTTGTTCAATGATTTTTTGACCTTCTTTTTGAGCCTCTTCTTTGGCTTCTGCTACAATTTTATCTTTCAATTCTTTAGCTTCTTTAAGCATTGCATCTCTTTCGGCTTTTGCCTCTACTAACAGACGCTCGTTATCCGCTTTAAGATTTGCCATTTGTTTGCGAGCTTCCTCCGCCGCTTCCAAAGCATTGTTTATGGACTCTTCACGCTGTTTTACAGCCGAAAGAATCGGTTTCCAAGCAAATTTTGCTAATAAGAAAAATAAGATAAGGAAAATGATTGTACTCCAAAATAGTAAACTTTCAGGATGTGCAAAATTCATATAATACTATTTTAAAAAATTTATAATTTGAAAATGTGAAATTTCTTTTTTAAAATCATCTTGTAGCCAACCGCTACAAGATGATTTTTGAAAAATTATGCGGTCATTAAAGCTACAACAATCGCAAAAAGGGCAGCACCCTCAATAAGAGCTGCAGCAATAATCATCGCAGTTTGAATTTTAGACGCAGCTTCTGGCTGACGAGCAATACCTTCCATAGCGGCTGCTCCAATTTTACCAATACCAAAACCTGCTGCCAAAGCCGCAATTGCAGCTCCAATTCCTGCAAGAACAATTGTTCCTCCCATAATAAAAAAAATTAATGTTAATAATTCAATTAAAAAATTTCAAGTTTATAAAACTCTATAACTATTAATGATGCTCGTCATGATGGTCTTCTGCCACAGCTCCTCCAATAAACAAAGCTGAAAGCAAGGTAAATACATAAGCCTGAAGCACCGCAACCAATAACTCCAATACATTAATAAACAATGCAAAAAGAATAGAAACTGGTGCTATCCAAACTGTACCAAAAACGAAAATCAATGAAATCAAACTCAAAATAATGATGTGTCCCGCTGTAATATTCGCAAACAAACGCACCATCAAAGCAAAAGGCTTTGTGAACATTCCTAATACTTCCACAGGAATCATAATCGGAGCTAACCAAAGTGGCACTCCTGGGGTCGCAAAAATATGCTTCCAATAGTGTTTATTGCTACTAAACAAGGTAATCAAAAACGTTGCAGTAGCTAAAAATCCTGTAAATAATATATCATTGGTCAAAGTTCCTGCAAACGGAAAGAACGGAATAAGCCCGAAAAGATTCCCAAACCAAATCAAAAAGAAAATCGTCAGTAAATAAGGCATATAACGAGCATATTTCTTCTCGCCAATTTGCGGAATCGCAATATCATCACGAACAAAAAGTACAAGAGGCTCTAAAAGACCCGCCACTCCTTTCGGGGCTTTTTGGTTTTTCTTATATGAATTTGCCATCGGTATAAACACCAATAACATCAAAACCGAAACCACAATCAATGAAAAAACATTCTTAGTAATTGAAAAGTTTAACGGACGTGAGTTGGTAGCGTGTTTTTTCTCATCAAAAGTAACACCACCTTCTGCATTGACATAATAAATTTCTTCGTGATAACGAACAAATTTTTGCCCACCACGTTCCACCACTACTTTTCCATCGTTATCGTGATGAAATTCACTTGACATAAACGTAACCAAGCCGTTATCTGTCCAAAGAATTACAGGAAGAGGAAACGAAATAGCATGTCCGCCTACATCCGCAATATGAAACTCGTGCGAGTCGCTAATGTGATGCATAATCATTCCAATAATATCAAGCTCCTTATCTTTGGATTCTTCGGAAGAAAACCCTTTAAAAGGTAGGAAAAACAATACAAATAAAAGAATTTTTTGAATTATATTTTTTGCTATCATTATTATTTTATAAAAATATAAATATGGTATTTTTCTTAATTTGGCAAAAATACGTTTTCAATTGGAATTAAGAAAATTTTTAGATTATTTTTTTTATGTGATAAATGTTAATTTTTACAATCAACTGATTTTCAAAGTTTAACAAATGAAGAAATAAACATTTTCACTTTATTTTTCAATTTCTAATGTTCTTATTTTTAACGGATTTTGAGTAAGCTCTTCATATTCTGCTCGATTTCTGAAAATATCAATCGCTTGAAAAACAGCATGACGGAATGATTCAGGGTCAGCAATTCCTTTCCCTGCTATTTCGTAAGCTGTACCGTGGTCGGGCGAGGTGCGTACTTTACTCAATCCTGCCGTGTAATTTACGCCACTCCCGAATGACAAAGTCTTAAACGGAATCAATCCCTGATCGTGATACGGAGCAATTACCGCATCGTAATTACGATAATTCTGAGAACCAAAGAAACTATCTGCCGAGAAAGGTCCAAAGACCAAAATATTTTTATCAAAATACAACTTTTGCAATGCTGGGCGTATAATTTCATCATCTTCCACCCCGATTACTCCTTTATCCCCACAATGCGGGTTAATTCCTAAAACGGCTATCTTTGGTTTTTGCAGACGAAAATCTTTCCGTAGAGACTCGTTCATCAGGCTAACTTTCTCAATAATAAGCGATTCCGTAATTCGTGAACTTACATCTTTCAGCGGAACGTGGTCGGTAAGTAATCCTACTTTGAGGTCTTCACTTACCATAAACATTAGGCTCGTACCTTCAAGTTCTTTTGCGAGATAATCTGTATGTCCTGGAAAGGTAAACTCCTCTGACTGAATGTTATTCTTATTAATCGGAGCAGTTACCAACACATCTATTTCTCCTTTTTTGAGTGCTTCTGTAGCTTTTTTCAAAGACAAAAAAGCATATTTACCTGCTTCCTCTGTTACTTGACCAAAAGCGGTATTAGGAGATTCTTTCCAGCAGTTTAGTACATTAAGTTTACCTGCGATAGCACTTTCGATTTTATCAATACCTTGAAAATTCGTATTTATTTCGAAATGCTTCCGCTGAAATGAAATTGTTTTGTTTGAACCAAATATAATAGGTGTGCAAAGTTCTAACATCTGGCTATCTTCAAAGGTTTTAAGGATTATCTCCAGCCCCACACCATTCATATCTCCTATGGAAATTCCTACTTTTATTAAATTATCCTTCATTCACTTGGTTATTAACTGCTAAAAAGCAACTGTTTTTGGATTAAAGGGCAAAGATAATTATTTTTTTATATTTTTGCACATAAAATTTCAGCTATTACAATCTAAATCGGCTATTTAACTGAATTCGTCTATAAAAAACTATCTTTTGAGCCATTAATAACTCTGCGTATGAAAACATTTCACAGCAACGGAAAACTTCTCATCACGGGCGAATATGCCGTTTTGGACGGAGCGTTAAGTCTTGCTTTACCTACAAAAAAAGGACAATCTCTCAGCATTTATCCGCAAGAAAAAGGCTTCGCTTGGAAGAGTTATGACATAAATAATCGGCTTTGGTATGAAACTGACCTGCTTCCACAAATTAGCCCCATACATTCTAACGACCCTACAGCCAAAATCACAGCTACTTTGGCTAATATTTTGGCAACAGCCACAGAACTAAACCCTAATTTTACAACACAATTAGGCAATTATCGCATAGAAACACATTTGGAATTCGAGCGTGATTGGGGATTAGGCTCGTCTTCCACGCTGATTAATAACATCGCTCAATGGGCAGAGGTAAATCCGTTTGAATTGCTATTTAAAAGTTTTGGTGGAAGCGGTTACGATATCGCTTGTGCCAAAACAAATACACCTATATTATATAAGTTGGAGGAAGGAATACCTAAAATATATCCACTGTATTTCACTTTTCCGTATAAAAATCAAATATATTTCATACATCTTAATAAAAAACAAAATAGCAAAGAAGGAATTTCCTTATATAAATCAATTACAAAAAGTAAGAAAAATTTCCTTCAACAAATTACAGAAATCACAGAAAACATCATCAGAACTAATTCTTTTTCAGAATTTTATCAATTAATCGACACTCACGAAAACATTATTGCCGATTTTTTAAAAATCAAAAAAGTAAAAGACTTATATTTTCCTGATTTCAACGGAAGTATAAAAAGTTTAGGAGCGTGGGGAGGCGACTTCATTTTAGCTATCTCCGACAAAGAAAATATACCCCAATATTTTAATGAAAAAGGATTTTCTACCATTATAACATACGAAGACATGGTTATTTGACATATAAACGAAAGAGCCATCTTATGTAACTTGAAAATTTTCATATTTTGCCATATTATTATTTTTTTCTTATCTTTGTGAGGCTTGAAAAAGGAAAAAATAAATGAAAAAACTCTTTTCTATACAATTTTGGCTTTTTTTACTAACGGGCTACGTTGTTTTTGCTCAGGGAACAATTCCTTTCGTACCTCCTGTTTATAATTATTCACAAAAGGAATATAGTGCAGGTACTCAAAATTGGCGAATAGCACAAGATAGCTATGGAATCATATATGTAGCTAATAATCAAGGACTTTTATCATTCGACGGGCAATTATGGGAGTTACATCATTTGCCTGAAAAGAAAATAGCTCGTTCTGTTTTTGTTGACGCTAACCGAGTGTATGTGGGGTCATTTGAAGAATTTGGATATTTTGAACGAAACAACAACAATCAACTGATTTACAATTCTTTAAAATCAAAAATTTCTGACTACAAATTCCAAAACGATGAAGTATGGCAAATCTTCAAACACGAAGAAAAAATCTACTTCCAAACTTTTGCTTCTTTTTTCACTTTTGACGGGAATTCTGTAAAAACGGCAAAACCTACACCAGCTCCTTTTGGAATGTATGCGGTCAATAATTCTTTATACATGCAAGGAATTGAAGCAGATTTTTACCAATTAAATGACAAAAATGAATTAAATACGCTCATAAAAAGAGAAAAACTAAACAATGATTACGTAATAGGTGTATTTTCATACAAAGAGAACCTTATTTTAGTAACCATTCGCAATGGTTTATTTATTTATAACTCAAAAAACAACCTAATTTCACCATTTAAAACAGATTTTGATGGAAAATTTAGTAAAATTTCTCTCAATAGAGCTTTAAAAACCTCCAATAACACACTTATTTTAGGCAGTTTGAACGAAGGTGTTTTTGCGATAAATTTAGAAAATGGGCAAAAAATTTGGCATATTGATAAATCTAACGGACTCAAAAACAACACCGTTTTAGGATTGTATGAAGACAATGAACGCAACATCTGGGTAGCTCTCGACAATGGAATTTCATACATTCACACACAGTCAAAGTTGTTGCATTTCAATCTGCAATCGGATATTGAATTAGTGGAAGATATGGAATTTTTCCAAGGAAAGCTGTACTTAGCCTCTAACAAAGGTATCTATTTTCTTGAAAATCAAAAAATTACCAAAATTCCAGAACTAAATGAGCAAATTTGGTTTGTAAAAAAATTTGACAATCAGCTGTTTGTAGGGCATAATAAAGGTATTTCAGTTATTGCAAACAACAAAATACAAGCTGTTGATAATGTGGGAGTTGGCGGAATGGATATTAAAAAAGGAACTATCCACGGACAAGAGGTACTTATTAGCTCATCATACACATTTTTAAGTGTTTACAAAAGAACTGTTGCCGGATTGTGGTATCCTTCGCATATTATTGATGGTTTTTCAGATTTAATTAAGCGTATCGAAATAGATTACGCAGGCAATATTTGGGCTGACCACGTCTATAAAGGAGTCTATCGTATTGAATTACAGCACGATTTGAAAACTATCAAAAGTAAAAAACTCTATAACAATCTCCAAAATCAAACAGAATTTAGTTCTCTGAAATTACTCAAACTTCGGGGGCAACCCATTTTCGCCGATGGTTATCACTTTTACAGATACAATGATGAAAACCAACAAATTACACTTTTTGAATCGTTAAACGAAAATCTACCTAATTTAGTTAAAACCCAAAAAATAGTAACTATTAATGATAATTTGTATTGGTTTATTACTGACAAAGATTACTTTTTGGTTTCGTATGAAGCTGGTAATTACCAAATTAAAGACAAAATAGCCTTCACAAGCCTTATAAATCCATCTAACGAAGAGCGAGCTACCATCGTTATAAATGAGCAAGGCGATTCCTATTTCTGTTTAAATGAAAGTATTGCAAAATATACATCTCCATTGCAAAATACTGATTATAAGCCTTATAAATTATTTTTGAAATCACTCAGTAATTACAATCGTGGGGCAGATAATTTTCTGTTTGAAAATATCTCTTCTGACTTGTCTATTGATTACACAAACAACAACTTAGTATTTGATTTTCAATATCCTAATTTTTCAAAAGAAAATCTAAAACTGATGTATTTCTTAGATAATTATGACAAACGATGGAATTCATCAAACGCTAATTTTAGTGTTAATTATCAAAATCTTCCACAAGGAAAATATTTATTAAAAGCCAAGATAATCAATGACTTAGGAGAAAAACTTTCGGATTTTTCTATTCCTTTTGAAGTTACAACACCTTGGTACAAATCGGCTATGGCGTTGGTATTGTATTTTGCATTGGGTACTTTGTGTTGTATTTTGCTTATTATGCTGTATTTCAGGTACAAACTTAAAAAGAAAGAACGAATTTTTAATCAGGAAAAAGCAAAAAAAGAACGCCTACTTGAACAACAAGAACAAGAAATTACTCGCCTACGCAATGAGAAACTCGAAACGGAACTCCAACACAAAAGCAAAGCACTTGCAGGAGCTACAATGATGAACATCAAACACGACGATTTTCTTGAAAATCTGATAGTTGAATTAGAAAATTTTATGAAAGAACATAAAATTTCCATATCAAAAGGTAGGCAAATCATTCAGCATATTCGAGAAAATATTTCCACAGAAGATGAATGGCAGATGTTCCAAGAGAATTTCGATATGATTCATAAGAATTTCTTCCGAAATTTGAAATTTAGGTATCCTAACTTAACGCCATCAGACTTAAAGCTCTGTGTGCTACTTCGGCTGAATTATTCGTCCAAAGAAATTGCTTCGATGCAAGGTGTTTCGATTCGTGGCATTGAAACGGCTCGCTATCGTTTGCGTAAAAAACTCAACCTTGCCGAAGAAGACAGTTTGAGTAATTTTCTAATTGGTTTTGAGTAAAAAATAATTCTATTTAATTCTAAGAACTCTAATAATTTCAACGTTATTAGAGTTTTTTTGTTTTGGAAAGAATATTTTTATAGACTAAATGATTATTTCGGAAAACACGCACTTTACAACTAATTCATTATAAACAAAATACAACCAAATGTAGTAGTTTTGACGTAGATAGCTAAAACGTTTTCTTTTGGGCTGACGTAGTTAAAGAGTGGTCATTTTTTTTTCTAAATCATTTTTTATAACTTAATTTGTTGTGAAAAAAAGTAATTAACCATTAAAATCATAATTTATATGAATCTGAAAGGAATTCTTTTAATGATTTCGTTTTATTCACTTACTTGGGGTATGTTTGCTCAAAATCAGACCAATGTGAGTGGAATAGTTCGCGAAAAAGACACAGATACTCCTATTATCGGAGTAAATGTAATACTCAAAGGAACAACCATAGGAGTAATGACTGACTTTGACGGTCGTTATTCTCTTTCAAACGTTCCTTCTAATGGAGTTTTGGTGTTCAGCTATGTGGGAATGCAAACGCAAGAAATTGCTATCAATGGGCGTTCTCAGATTAATGTAACAATGGCTGAAGACACTCAAGAGCTTCAAGAAGTAGTAGTTATCGGTTATGGAGCTGCCCAAAAGCGTGACCTTACAGGGTCTATTGTAAGTGTTAAAGCAGAGGAAATAGCCGATAGACCTTCGAGCAATCCGCTGGCTTCTGTGCAAGGAAAAATAGCAGGTGTACAGATAATTAATACAGGACGTGCAGGGCAAGACCCCGAAATACGGATTCGTGGAACAAACTCTATTAATGGATTTACACCTTTGTATGTAGTTGACGGGCTTTTCACGGACAATATTAACTACCTAAACCCTTCTGACATCGAATCGATGGAAGTACTGAAAGACCCTTCTTCCTTGGCTATTTTCGGGGTACGAGGAGCTAACGGAGTTATTATCATCACTACCAAAAAAGCAAAAAGAGGGCAAACCATCGTCAATGTGAATTCATCATTGGGGCTTAAGACCATTAATAATCGTATCTCAATGGCTGATGGAAATCTATTCCGAGAGCTTTATACAGAACAATTACAAAATCAAGGTGCTGCACCTTTTGATTTCTCCAACTGGACTGCCAATACCAATTGGCAAGATGAAATTTTCCAAAAAGCGTGGATTTCAAACCATAATTTTAGTATCACAGGCTCTGGTGAGCGGAGTAAATTCTACGTAGGGGCTGGTTATCTGAAAGAAGAAGGCTCTATCAAGCACGAAGAACTTTCTCGTATCACACTAAATCTTAACAGTGAATACAACCTAACCGACTTCATAAGAGCTGGTTTTCAAATAAACGCAGCTAGAACATTACCTCCTGATGGAAAAGACAATGGTATCTCAAGGGCTTTACAAGCTGCCCCTATTGCTCCTGTGTATGATATAGGCTCAGGACTTTTGCATACCTTACCCGATTTCCAACGAGCTCAGGTTTCAAACCCTATGATTGATATTGAAGCAAAAGCCAATCATACCAAAGCTACTAATAATCGTATTGCAGGGAATGTATATGGCGAGGTGGATTTCTTAAAAGATTTCACTTTCAGAGCTACATTTTCTATGGATTACAGAGTGGGTGAATCACGTAGCTTCGTTCCTATTGTTTGGGTATATAATCCTGATATAGCATCGTTTCGTGACAAAATAGGAGATTATGAAAGCATCTCCCAATCCAAGTCCACTACCACAGCAGCTCAGTCAGATTATATTTTGACTTACAAAAAAAATATCAATAAACATAACATTACTGCTATGACAGGGCTTACCACCAACTACATAGAACACTCTTCTCTTTCTGGTGAACGTAAACAACACTTTAATGATATTATTTTTTCCATCCCTGAAAATGATAATAAATGGTGGCTGTCTTCCTTAAATACAAGCAATTTGGGTAATGATTCAAGTCAATACAAACGCTTTACGATGTCATACTTACTCAGAGCTTTGTATAACTACGACAATCGTTATTTGTTTAATGCTTCTTTCCGTCGCGACGGGGCTTCTGTATTCCGTAATTCGGGCAATACGTGGGATAATTTTTATTCTTTCGGAGCGGGCTGGGTAGTAAGTGAAGAAGCCTTTATGCAAAACCAAAATGTATTTGATTATTTAAAACTAAAAGGTTCTTGGGGAGTACTTGGTAGCCAAAATACAGGAGAGTATAACTACCCTACCTATCCTTTACTTTCCTATTCAGGAAGTGCTGTGTTCGGGGACAGAATCATCACAGGTTATGCTCCTATATATTTAGTCCAGAATTTAGGTTGGGAAAAAACTTATGCTTGGGAAGTGGGTGCCGAATTGCGTCTTTTTAATAACCGATTGAGCATTGAACCTACCTATTATAATAAAAATACGAAAGACTTAATCGTTCTTTTAGCTGGTATAGCAGGAGCAAGTAATGCGTTGGAGAATTTGGGTGAAATTCAAAACAAAGGCTGGGAACTTTCCGTAGGCTGGAATGATAAAGCCAAGAATTCAGATTTTACATATTCTATTTCAGCCAATTTGACTACGATTGACAATAAAGTACTGTCATTAGGACGTGGGAAAGACGACGCTATCTATAAGGGTGTTGCTCGCTCATTAGAAGGCTTTCCTATTGGGCATTTTTATGGGTATAAAGTAATCGGGGTGTACCAAAATTATGAAGATGTAAACACCTCTCCCGTTAATGAATTAGCTATAGTAAAACCAGGTGATTTAAAATTTGCTGACCTGAATGGAGATGGTAAAATCACACCTGCCGACCGTGATATGATAGGAAACCCTACGCCCGATATTACTTACGGATTTAACCTCAACATAGGATATAAAAACTTTGACTTAGGAGTTGAGTTTATGGGAGTATATGGCAATGAAATCTATCGTGGCTGGGGTGAAGTTGGCTGGGCTCAAGTCAATTATCATTCCAAGCGAGCAGGCAGATGGAATGGCGAAGGAACTTCTAACTGGGAACCTATTATTGATATTTCGAGGGCTATCAATCAGATGAATTCTTCTTACTTCATTGAAGACGGAAGTTTCTTCAGGATACGAAACGTGCAATTAGGCTATACTTTGCCACAAGAGGTTTGTGAGCGTATCAAAATGAAAAAATTACGACTCTATGCCAATGTACAAAATCTAAAAACGTGGAGTAAAAACACAGGATACGTCCCTGAAATAGGAGGAAGTGCTTTGGCTTTTGGCATTGACTCAGGAACTTACCCAATGCCTATGATTATCACTTACGGAATCAACTTAACATTCTAAAAATCAAGTAAATGAAAACAAATATTTTTATAAAAATAGGACTGGCACTTTTGATTATCTTTCCTATAAGTTGTGCTAAATTATTAGACCAAGAGCCTCAAGGGCAATGGGTAGATGGTGACCAAGCATCAGGTTCGTATGAAGCTGATATTTTTACAATTTATGGCAAACTCCGAGGTTTTAATCTTACTACAGGGACACCTGCATTAGCCATTCATTGTTTCCGTTCGGAAGATGCCGAAAAAGGTTCTACGGCTTCTGACCAAGCAGAACAAGCTACTATGTTTGATGATTTTCAGTACGTAGCGACTAATGGTCTTATACGCAGTTATTATTCAGCTAATTATGAAATCATTCATTTAACGAATAACATTATCAATACTATTAAAAATGCAGATGCAAACTCCTTAACTGACGGAGACAAAATCAACTACGGAGAAGCTCATTTTTTCCGTGCTTTCGCTTATTTTAATTTGGTACGTGCTTTCGGGCAAGTGCCTCTTATTGATTTTCCTGTAAAAAATGCACAAGAAGCCAATATACCCAAATCGGTTGAAGCCGACATTTACGCTCTTATTGATGCTGACCTTACCATAGCCGAAGAAAATCTACCACAAACGTGGGGAGCGGCATATATAGGTCGCCTTACGTGGGGAGCGGCTCGTTCACTACACGCCAAAACCTATATGATGCGTAACGATTGGAACAATCTCTACACCGCAGCTACCGATGTTATCAACTCTGGGTTATATAACTTGAATACTGATTTTTCAAAAATATTCCGTGAAGAAGGTGAAAATAACAGTGGCTCTATCTTTGAGGTACAGTGTACTGCCAATGCTACTTATCCAGAATCTAATGAAGTAGGAAGTCAATACGCACAAGTGCAAGGCGTTCGAGGAGCAGGACAATGGAATTTAGGTTGGGGATGGCATACCCCTACACAAATTTTGGCAGATGCTTTCGAAACGGGAGACCCTCGTAAAGACGAAACCCTATTGTATTTCATAAAAACAGGAGAAGACCCTGCCTCCATCCCTGAAAACAAGCCTTACGGAGAAAAGCCTATCGCTTTTGCAACTGTTTCCAACGCTTACTACAACAAAAAGGCTTATACTAACCCTGCGTTGCGTAATACATATGCAAAAACGGGGTATTGGTTTAACATACGTCTAATTCGCTATTCCGATGTACTTTTGATGGCTGCCGAAGCTGCTAATGAGCTGGGTAATTCGGGCAATGCACTTAACTTTTTGGAACAAGTACGAGCCAGAGCCCGACGTGAAGCCTCTACGGCAGTACTCCCACAAATAACCACTACAAACCAAGCCGATTTACGTGATGCTATTCGTTATGAGCGTCGTATAGAACTGGCTATGGAATTCGACCGTTTTTATGATTTGGTTCGCTGGGGAGTGGCTCAGCAAGTGTTACACGCCGCAGGCAAAACAGGCTATCAGCACAGACATAGATACTTGCCTTTACCACAAACAGAAATAGACCAGTCCAACGGAGTGCTTATCCAGAACCCTGATTATTAGCAGCTAAAAACAAAGATTAGGCAATAGGATTTTGCCTTTGCCTAATCCAATTTACTAATCAATTTTATCAAAAAAATAACGATAATGAAAAAATATATATCCAGCAAGTTACCTTTATTATTTATTATAGGACTTGCATTTGCAACGCAATCTTGTTTTCAAGATTTAGACCAAAATCCAGATTTTAATTACCCTGAACAACCTGCTCCTGCCACTTACAGTCCGCAGAAGTTGGCTCTTACCTTTGAAGAAGAAGCAAAAGACCAAAGTAATTACAAAATCAATACGTCGGTGAAAGGAGGTGCCACTTTTGTAACAGGTAAAAGCGGAAAAGCCTACCAAGGTAGTAGTGATTCGTATATTTTGATAACGCCTAATCCTGCTGCTTACACTGGTGACATCAGCGTACGCGACACGATTGCCAACTTGGGTAGCTTTACCATTGCCTTTTGGATGAAAACCGAGCAAGCCTCGGCAGCTACGGGAATTTTCTCCATTTCCAATACCAAAAAATTCTGGGGAAATTTGGACATTTTCCTTGAAGGAAACGCCTCTTCGCCCGATGAAGCATTCATCAAATTACATCTTTATAACGGAGTAAATGAAAAATGGGTAGAAACACGTATCGCAGGAAGCATCGGCGATTGGGTACACTTGGCTTTCCGTTATGATGCTACTACCAAGCAGTTTGATATTTTCAAAAACGGAGAATTAGCTGTAAATCGAGATTTTACAGGCTTTGGACAAATAGCCTATAATGATATGGGGCAAATTGTGGTAGGAGCTCTTCAATTTCAAACTGACCCAAGCCTTACTGAAGCAACTGGCAAACAAGATTGGGCAAGAAATTTTACTGGGCTGTTAGATAATTTTTATTTATATAATAAGCCTATTTCGGATGCCGACATCAAAACGATTGCTCAAAACTAAAACTATCTAAACAGAAATTTTATGTCTAAATATAATATTTTTACGTTTTGTGTTATTTTCTTTGGACTGTTTTCTTGCAGTGAAAAGAAGAAAGACAGCATTATCATCGACGAAAACCCTCCGCAAGAAGAACAACGTCCTACGTCATTCGCCTCCGATGATATTTTTTTGGATTATATCCAGAAAGTGCATTTTAACTATATGTGGGAGGGTGCCGAAGAGAATTCGGGACTGGCTCGCGAACGTATCCATATCGATGGAAATTATCCGCTTAACGACCAAAATATTATCACCACGGGAGGTAGTGGATTTGGTATTGCGGGACTTATTGTGGGAATGGAACGCGGATTTATCTCCCGCGAAGAAGGACTACAACGGCTGGTGAAAATCGTAACTTTTCTGGAGAAAGCCGACCGCTATCACGGCGTATGGTCGCACTGGATTGACGGGAAAACAGGCAAAACAAAGCCTTTCGGTACTAAAGACAACGGAGGAGATTTGGTAGAAAGTGCTTTCCTAATGCAAGGATTGCTATGTGTCAGACAATACTTTAAAGATGGTACAGAAGCCGAAAAGCAATTAGCCACACGCATCGATACCCTATGGAAAGAAATGGACTGGACGTGGTATCTCAATGGGAAAGATGTCCTCTATTGGCATTGGAGTCCGCAGTATGAATGGCAAATGAACTTCCCTTTGGAAGGTTATAACGAATGTTTAATCACTTATATTCTGGCTGCTTCCTCCCCTACACACAGCATTCCTGCCTCAGCCTATCATAACGGTTGGGCTCGTAGCGGAGCTATCAAAAGTAGCCAAACTACCTACGGTTTGCCCCTTATTTTGAAGCATAATGGCGACGAAGCGTATGGAGGTCCTTTATTTTGGGCTCATTATTCCTACATCGGGCTGAATCCCAAAGGGCTGAGCGATGATTATGCCAATTATTGGGAACTCAATAGAAATCATACCCTTATTAACTATCAATATTGCGTAGAAAATCCCAAAGGATACAAAGGCTATGGAGCAGATTGTTGGGGGCTTACGGCAAGCTATTCTGTCGATGGCTATGCTGCCCACACTCCTATGACCAATGACAGAGCCGTTATCACCCCTACGGCTGCTCTATCTAGCTTCCCTTATACTCCCAAAGAATCAATGGCAGCTTTGAAGCACTTTTATTTCAATTTGGGAGGCAAACTATGGGGGAAATATGGCTTTTACGATGCTTTTAGTGAGCAATACAACTGGTTTCCCGAACGATATTTAGCCATTGACCAGCTGACTATCGCTCCAATGATTGAAAACTACCGTACAGGACTGCTTTGGAAGCTATTTATGAGCTGTCCTGAAGTACAAAACGGACTAAAAAAACTTAATTTCAAGTTCTAACGATGAAAATCCTACAACTATATAGTTTTTTGCTCACAGTACGAGACTTATAGCATATATCATTGACATTATTGGTAAAATCTGTCAGTTTAAAGTAAACATTACTTAGCTTAAACCTGACAGATTTTTATTTTAAGTTAAGTCAATTGAGTTAAAAACTCACTAAACGGAGCTTTTAATTAAAATATCCGAGCTAAAAGCTCA
>JAUNHN010000043.1 GCA_030523915.1 Capnocytophaga sp.
TAAATATTTGATTTATAAACATTTAATAGAAAAGAATGAGAAGTAAAAAATAAAGCAAAGTTAAAAATTTTAACATTTATGATGTTTAATTAAAAAAAATAAAAAAACTGTTTTTGAAAGAATTTCATCACTCAAAAACAGTTTTTCTAAATATTCTAAATAGTTGTATACTAAATAGTTTCGTTAAGATATGCTTTTAGCATCCAAATGTTTTTCTCTTGGTCGGTGATAAGTCCACTTATTAGAGCATTTGTTCCTTCGTCATTTGCTTGGTCAGTAATACTAAGCAAATTTCTTTCTATTTTTAAAAGTTCAGAAAGCGTATCCAGAATGAGACGAACCGTTTTGTCATCATCATAAATATTCTGTCCTACAGGCACTTTTGAGTTTTTCACATATTCTTCAAGTGTATGGAAAGGTGTAAATCCTAAGGTCAAAATACGTTCTGCGATTTCATCTATTTGTAACTGAACGGCATTGTAAAGTTCCTCAAACTTCGTATGAAGCTCAAAAAAACGTTTGCCTTTGATATTCCAATGCACACCTCGCAAATTTTGGTAATACGTTTGGAAATTTGCCAATAAAACATTTAGTTCATTAGCTACTTTTTCTACTTTTGACTTTTCAAGTCCTAATGTATTATAACTCATAATTTATTATTTTTTTTCGAGACAAAAGTAATAATTTAAAACTTATACAAATAATGTTTTTAATCGATTTTATTTATATTATTATTGATAAAACAATAGATAAATATCAATCTTAAACACAAACAATTAATTATCAATGAATTAGCTCCGAGTAGTTTTTAATAAATATATCGCCAAAGCCAAAAAGATAACATTGGGGATTATCACAGCCATCAAAGGAGATAGTCCTGATGTTTCGGCAAGCGTACCAAAAACTCGGTCGAAGAAAATAAAAATAAATCCTATTAAAATCCCAAAAGCTAAATTCACTCCCATTCCGCCTCTGCGTTTGGCAGAAGAAACAGCCACCCCTATAAATGTCAAAATAAAAGCTGTAACCATCAGCCCCCAGCGACGGTATTTCACTAATAAATAGAGATTTATATTAGGAGAACCTTTCATTTTCTCACGTTCAATAAACTTATTCAGCTCAAAAATATTTTTACTTTCAGCTGCATATTCCACAGGCATTAGGTCATCTATTTTGAAATTAAAAAGAGTGTCCAATTCTTGCTTTCTTTCAATAATATCATCGTTTTCACCTACCGTCCTTTTCACATAATCTGTAAGCCGATAGGTTTTAACACTATCATTTTCAATCCATTTAATAGATTGAGCTGTTATTTTATGCTTCAAATGAATGCCATCAAAATGCTCTACTGAAAAGTTATATCCTGTCTTATCAGCATAATTAAACGAACTTACATATAGGTAATCATTTTCTGAAAATTGATTGTATAAATCGGTTACACTCGTAACACTTTTACCTTGTAAGTACTTGTTATAAAATTCATTATAAATTTTACTTGCAGCGGGTGTTATAAACATTCCCATAAAAAATACAATGACAGAAATAATTGAAGCTCCTATAAGATAAGGTTTTAAAAACCGATTGAATGAAATTCCTGAACTTAAAATAGCAATAATTTCGGTATTATTTGCCAATTTCGAAGTAAACCAAATAATTGATAAAAATAAAAAAATAGGAAATAAAATATTGGCAAAATAAATAGCAAAACTCACATAGTAAATCAAAATCTCGTCAAAAGGAGCTTTTCTATCTATCATTTTATCCACTTTTTCTGACAAATCAACCACAATTCCGATAGGAATAAAAAGAATGATAAGCGTGAAAAACGTTGCCAAATATCTTTTTAATATGTACCAATCTAATATTTTCATAATCAGTTTCTTATAAAATAAATCTGCTTACAGACGCGTACTCATTTGTTCTACCATTTTTGCTTTCCATACGCTAAAATCTCCTGCGATGATACGTCTTCTTGCCTCACGTACCAGCCACAAGTAAAATCCTAAGTTATGAATTGAAGCAATTTGTTTGCCAAGATATTCATTCGCTACAAACAAATGACGCAAATACGCTTTGCTATACTCCACATCTACAAATGTATGTCCGTCAGGGTCGATGGGCGAAAAATCATCTTCCCATTTTTTATTTTTAATATTGATAATCCCTTGCGAGGTAAAAAGCATTCCGTTCCGAGCGTTGCGTGTAGGCATTACACAGTCAAACATATCTATTCCTAATGCAATGTTTTCCAGTATATTAACAGGAGTTCCGACTCCCATTAGGTAGCGAGGTTTATCTTTCGGAAGGATGTCGCAAACCACATCGGTCATAGCATACATTTCTTCGGCAGGTTCTCCTACGGATAGCCCACCGATAGCATTTCCGTCCGCTCCTTTACTGGCTATATATTCCGCTGATTCTCTTCGTAAATCTTTATATACCGAACCTTGCACTATGGGGAACAAACTCTGCGAATAACCGTACATAGGAGGTACTTTTTCCAAATGAGCAATACAGCGGTCGAGCCAACGGTGTGTCATTGCCAACGAACGTTTAGCATACTGATAATCACACGGATAAGGCGTACATTCATCAAATGCCATAATAATATCGGCACCGATGCTACGCTGAATTTCCATTACATTTTCAGGCGAAAAAAAGTGGTATGACCCATCAATATGGCTTTTAAATTTTACGCCCTCTTCCTTAATTTTTCGGTTGGCTGCCAACGAATACACCTGATAACCACCGCTATCGGTCAGTATGTTTCTGTCCCAATTCATAAATTTGTGCAACCCTCCCGCTTTTTCTAAAATGGTGGTTTGTGGGCGTAAATATAGGTGGTACGTATTTCCGAGAATAATATCGGGGTTGATGTCTTCTTTCAGTTCACGTTGATGCACTCCTTTCACAGAAGCCACCGTCCCGACAGGCATAAAAATAGGTGTTTCTATTACGCCGTGGTCAGTAATGATTTTCCCAGCTCGGGCTTTCGTTTTTTCGTCTGTTTTTAGTAATTCAAATTGCATATTTTCTTGTAAATCAATGTTTACAACTTTTTAGAATTAAATTTAATTCGGCAAAAGTACAAAATCAATTACGAATTACCAAGTTACGAAATTTAAAATCAAATGCTTATTAGAAATATATAGAAATTTTGTTCACGAATTATCGAAATTATTCTCTCTCGCGGAGTTTCATTATCACCTTTTCAAACTACTTTTTATACATATTTTTCATTTTAAAAGATAAAAATTTGGATAATTTTAATATCATTCTTTTAAAAATACTATTTTTGCAAAAAGATATTATCCGAACAAAATGTCAAAAAACAAGTTTTATGTAGTTTGGGAAGGGAAAATAACGGGTGTTTTTTCTTCTTGGGATAAATGTAAAAAAGCTATCGAAAACTATCCAAATGCTAAATATAAGAGTTTACCTACCAAGGAGTTAGCTCAAAAAGCCTTTTCCGAAAGTTATGAAGAGTACAAAGGTAAGAAAATCACCCTACCGAGTTTATCACAAGCAGAATTAATCCGTATAGGCAAACCTAAAATTCCTTCTATCTCAGTAGATGCGGCTTGTAGTGGCAATCCTGGTGTGATGGAATACCGAGGGGTATATACTCACTCAGGTGAAGAGATTTTTAGGCTTTCTCCTATGGAAGATGGGACTAATAATGTTGGGGAATTTTTGGCTATTGTTCACGCATTAGCATTATTAAAAAAACATAACCAAACGATACCTATTTACTCTGATAGCCAGATAGCTATCGGGTGGGTACACCAAAAACATTGCAAAACCAAACTCAAAGAAACTACTAAAAACCAAAAAATATTTGAACTCATTGACCGAGCCGAAAATTGGTTACACCAAAATAGCTATTCTAATCATATTCTCAAGTGGGAAACCAAAATTTGGGGTGAAATTCCCGCTGATTTTGGAAGGAAAAAGTAATTATTTATGATTTATTTTGTGTTAATTGTTTCATTATTTCTTCTCCTCCATTACTTAGTATTTTTTCAGCACATTGTTTTCCTAAAAGCTGGTAATCAGAGGATTTTATTCTTTCAGAAACTGAAATTTTGGTTTGTCCATCAAGGGAAAATAAAGCCCCTTCAAACAAAATTTCGTCTTTTTCAAAATGAGCATACGCTCCAATCGGAGCTGTACATCCGCCTTCCAAAAATTTTAGAAATTGACGTTCAATATGGGTACAAATCGCTGTATTAGCATGATTTAGCTTGGCTACTGCTTCACAAGAAAATGCGTCTCTTTCGTTTACCACTACCACTACCGCCCCTTGTGCAGGTGCTGGAATCATCCAATCCAAAACTATATGATTATCAGGTTTTTTGTCAATACGTTCCAATCCCGCTGCTGCAAAAATAGCTCCTTGCCAAGGATTATCGTGTAATTTTTGTAAGCGTGAATTTACATTTCCCCGAAGATTTACTACCTCGTGATTTGGATATTTATGAAGCCATTGAGCTTTTCGGCGTAAACTTCCCGTAGCAATAGTAGCTTGTGAATCAAAGAAATTCAAATCTTCCTTAAAAACCAAAATATCACGTACATTAGCTCGTTCCAAAACAGCTTTCTGAACGATGCCTTTAGGCAATGTCGTTGGGACATCTTTCATACTATGTACAGCGATATCTATCTGATTTTTAATCATCGCCACATCCAAGGCTTTGGTAAAAATCCCCGTAATTCCCATTTCGTACAGAGGCTTATCCAGAACCAAATCCCCATCTGATTTTACAGCTACAATCTCGGTTTCATACCCAAATGCTTCCAATTTATTTTTAACAGTATGAGCTTGCCACAAAGCAAGCTCACTATCTCTACTTCCTATACGAATTTTTCTCATTTCAATAATTACTAAATTTAGACAAACGCTCTAAATCGTTTTGTAACAAAAGTGAAATCAAATATAAAACACTAATTTTCAACCACTTCCAACTGAAACACTTGTTGCATCCAATTAATACTCTCTTCTGATGTTTCAGATTCCTTTAAGTGATTCACAAACTGAGTTGTTATTTTCTGAATAATACGATTACTGATTATTTCGGCTTGTTGCTCATTGAAATTTTCTATTTTCTTTCGCTGAAAATCCAACTCTGCCATTTTTAAACTTTCCAATTTTGTTTTTAAAGCCTTAATAGTTGGTGCAAACTTCCTATTATCAAGCCATTGGAAAAATTCTTCTTTCACCTCTTCAATAATTTGTCGCGCATCGGGTACAGCTTCTTTCCTACGTTCCAAAGTCTCATCTGCCAGTTTTGAAAGTGTATCCATATGAATTAAAGTTACTCCTGAATGTTCTTTCACATTTTCATCTACATTTTTTGGAACGGATAAGTCTAAAATCAAAATTTCTTTATTTTGAGGGATAAGTTGCTTATAAACAGTAGGTTCAGTAGCTCCTGTAGCGACAACCAACACATCAGTTTTTGCTATTTCCGATGCCAAATCTTCATAATTTTTAACCAAAACATTAAATTTACCTGCTACTTGTTCAGCTTTTTCTTTGGTTCTATTTATTAAAGTAATGTGATTATTTTGAGTGTGTTTAATCAGATTTTCGCACGTATTACGACCTATTTTTCCCACCCCAAACAGAAGTATATTTTTCTCAGAAATATTCGAAACATTTTGCAAAATATATTGTACTGCTGCAAACGAAACCGAAGCTGCTCCAGTAGATAAATTTGTTTCGTTTTTGATACGTTTACTCGCGCTGATTACGCTATTGAGCAATCGTTCCAAAAAAGCGTTTGCAACTCCTCTATCACGAGACATCGCAAAACTCTGTTTAAGTTGCCCAATAATTTCAAAATCACCCAAAATCTGGCTATCCAACCCTGTTCCTACACGAAATAGAAGTTGTACAGCATCACGATTTTTGCTCACATAACCCACTTTTTGGAAATCATCAACTGAGCCGTTTGAAAATTCACACAGCAATTGAATCAATTGAAAAGGATGCTCGGCATATCCGTATAATTCCGTACGGTTACAAGTGGAAATTACTAATAACTCATCAATGCCTTGTTTTTTCGCCTCATCTAACAAAAGTCCCTTATTTTCAGCCGTTAAGCTAAATATGCCACGCATTGTAGCATCTGCTTTTTTATAACTTAGCCCTATACAATAAAAACTTTTATTCTTTGATAAATGATATTGATTCATAAAATTTTTGTCACTATTTCAGTGCAAAAATAGAAACTTCACTATATAAAAAATAACGCTAAAAGAACTTTTTTATCGCCTTTTGTTTACCTTAAAAAAAAAATGTGTATATTTGCACACATCTATCAGATTATTAGATAGATAGCATTTTTATCAACAATGAAATATAGAATAAATCTAAATAAAATTACATGGAAAATATCGAAAACAATTTTTTAAAAAATATCGCAGAAAGTACTTTTGACATTATCAATATCGATAACGACATCATACTTATAAAAGCCCAAAACGACAAACCTTATCCAGCCGAATTGAAGAAAGAAATACAACAGCATTTCATTCATTTTCATTTCAATATCAAAGGATTAGCTCTATTTATTTTTAACGATGGGCGTTACAAATTATCATTGAACCAAGAAAAAATGTTATTACTCTACAATCCTCAACAAGCTCTTCCGTTACATCAAGTGATTGAACCGAAATCCCATACAATTTCATTATTAATTTCCATCCAGAAATTTCATTCCTTATTCTCTACCGAAGCTGGATATATTGATTTTTTAAGTCTTGAAAACAAAGACAAAAAATATTACAACGAAGATGCTATATCACCTGCTATTATGGTAGTTTTACATCAAATTCTAAACTCAAATTTTCAGAAAAATTTGCAACCTTTATACCTAAAAGGCAAAGTATATGAGCTACTTACATTGTATTTCAATCGTTCTAACGAAGCTGATATAGAACAATGTCCTTTCTTAGCCGATGAAGAAAGTATCTTAAAAATTCACCGAGCCAAACAAATTGTCATTGACCGAATGACTGAACCTCCAAGTCTACAAGAACTTTCTAATGAAATAGGGCTGAATATCAAAAAGTTAAAAGAAGGTTTTAAGCAAATCTATGGGGATTCGGTTTATGCTTTTTTATTTGATTATAAAATGGAAATCGCCCGAAAACTTCTGGAAGGTAAAGAATTAAATATCAATGAAATAAGTGCAAAAATAGGATACAGCACTCCAAGCCATTTTATTGCTGCTTTTAAGAAAAAATATGGCATTACACCCAAAAAATATACAAGTAATACCAAATAAAAAGAGCCTTAATTAAGGCTCTTTTTTAGTCTAATAATGATTATTATTATTGTTTCCCTGCAAACTTACCATATATAAAAAGAACAATAATTGCTCCCACAACAGCAAGTACCATACTACCTAAGTCAAAGCTATCTACTTTTCCCCAACCTAATGCAGTTCCTATAAATCCTCCTACGAAGGCTCCTATTATACCAAGTACAATCGTAATAATTATACCTCCCCCTTGCTTGCCTGGCATAATAAACTTAGCCAAAGCTCCTGCAATAAGACCAAAAATAATCCAACTAAAAATTCCCATAATATATGTTTTTAAAAAATTAGTAAATATTTAACATCAAAAATCACACCAAAAAATTCAAAAAATTAGCTAATAACATAGCAAGTATGAATTAAACTCTATAATTATTCAATGCCTCAATGATAATCTCACACCCGATTTTGATTTCCTCTTCGGTCAAGGTCAGTGGAGGCGAAAGTCGCACAGCTCTTCGTTCAAAGAGTAGCCAATAGACTATCAAGCCTTTATCTTGGCAATAGTTTACCACAAAATCAGCTAACTCAGCCGATTTTACGATGATTGCCAACATCAGCCCTCGTCCGTTAATACTTTCAATAAGAGGATGTTGCAAATATTTTCGGAATAATTTTTCTTTCTCTAAGGTCTGTGCCATTAGGTCGGTGGTGAGCAATTCTTGCAAGGTAGCCAATGAAGCCGCCGCAATTACTGGATTTCCGCCAAAAGTGGTAATATGCCCCAATTTAGGACTGTGCGACAACAATTTCATCAACTCATTAGACGCTACAAACGCCCCCACAGGCATTCCACTCGCCATTCCCTTTCCTATGGCAATGATGTCAGGGACAAATCCGTAATTTTGGAAGCCGAAAAGCGTTCCTGTACGCCCAAACCCTGGTTGAATTTCGTCAATAATAAGCAAAGCTCCCACTTCCTCACAGCGTTTTTTCACTTTGATAAGATAGTCGTTTTGTGGCTCTATAAACCCTGCTCCGCCTTGAATACTTTCCAAAACTACACCTGCTGTTCGTTCGGTAATCTTCTGAATATCAGCTTCATTATTAAACTCAATAAAATCTACATCGGGTAGCAATGGGCGGAAAGGCTGTTTGCGTTCCTCGTATCCCATTAGGCTCATTGACCCCTGCGTATTGCCGTGATAAGCGTTTTTAGCAGCGATGAGTTGGGTGCGTCCTGTGGCTCGTTTGGCGAGTTTCACCGAACCTTCGATGGCTTCCGTTCCTGAGTTCACCAAATAGGTAGTATTCAGATTTTCAGGCAAATGTGCTGCCAATAATTTACAAAAATCTACTGCTGGTTTTTGGACGTATTCGCCATAAACCATTACGTGCATATAGGTTTCGCATTGTTTTTGAATTGCCTCGACTACTTTGGGGTGGCAATGTCCCAGCGTACAAGCCGAAACACCTGCTACGAAATCCAAATATTTTTTGCCATCGGTAGTATAAATATAATTCCCTTGGGCGTGTGAAACCTCCAACAGCATCGGATAAGGCGAGGTCGGAGCTTGATATTTTAAAAAATCTTCTTTTTGTGATATTTCAGCCATAACTATGAATCTATAATGCTACAAAAATAAGTGTTTCTACCGAAAATGGCAAAATATTTCGCTCTAAATACAGTTATTTTTAGCTTATTTATCTGACGTACCTGCAAATAAATGTCTCCATTTACCTTTAAGTACATCTCTTAGTTCGTTTTCTTTTTTAGTCCCTATTAAAATTTTATTACCATTTTTTAATTCTATAAACAATCCTTTGTTTCCTCCTACCCTGTATATAGTTCCATATTTCACACTAATCCTTATTCCTATACCCATAGCCGAATACGTTATTATCTTGATTTGTTTTATATCATCAAACAGTATTTTCACCTTATATATAGGAGAAAAATGTATCGTTATAGCCTGATTTTCTATTCTCAATATCAAATTAATTTTCACAAAAAAATAAACGAAAATCAGGACAATTATACCAAACGAAACTAATCCTACATTAGACATAGGAGAGTTTCCAAAAGGAATATCCATAAATAGCTGTCGGTAAATTCCAAGAGCCAAACAAATTAAAAATATTACTATCAAAATCACTCCCCAAGTAGGAATCATTTTTTGCTTTTCAAAGTAAATTTCTTTCTTTTCCATATTACGAATATTTTCTCGCTAATATATGGAAAAATCTATTAATTTCAAAATTTTTCCGCATAAAATTTAACTTTTTTAGATTTTATTTTATATTTTTCATATCTTTGGCAAAAATAAATCAATTAATTTATGATATTACAAATTCTAAAAACTCGATTTGAAGAAAATATGTATAGGCATCGCGATTTAGTTTGGGCAGAAATTCAAACCAAACTGGAACAAAGTCCCGAAAAATTACATTCACTCGAAGCTATGGAAAATACAGGAGGAGAACCAGATGTAATTGATTATGACCTTATTACAAATAAATATATTTTCTGTGATTGCTCGCCCGAAAGCCCTAAAGGACGCAGAAGTTTATGCTATGACCAAGAGGCTTGGGAGTTACGAAAAGAACACAAACCCAAATCCAATGCTATAACGATGGCTACCCAAATGGGCGTAGAATTACTCACTGAAGCCTATTATCTCAAGCTACAAAACATAGGCGATTTTGACCTCAAAACTTCCAGCTGGATTGCAACTCCTACTGAAATACGCAAGTTGGGTGGGGCTATCTTCGGTGATAAGCGTTTCGGGCGAACGTTCATCTACCATAACGGAGCTGAGTCCTACTACGCTGCAAGAGGTTTTAGAGCAATGCTTAAAGTTTGATTTTCATATAGTTAAAGATGACTTCATATCCGAAAAAAATGTAAAAAAATCTTCCTCGAAAGCCTTTTCATCTCTTTGTAACACTTCAGTTGCAAATTGCATTTTTGAACGAAATTGGGTTCTACTATCCATCTGGTATAGTATTTTGCCGATACCCTGAATGGTTTGGTAACTTTCTAGCCAATTTTCACGTATCATATACGAAATCAAATAATTAGCTCGTTCATTGAGCAAATGCTTATATTGTAAAAGCAGTTTATAAAAATCAGTTACATAGGCATTTAGCGAAATATCAGAGTATAATTCCCAATTTTTTGCCAAAAAATAATCATAAAAAATATCTACAATTACTCCTGAATAATGTCCAAAATCATTTACTAAACGCTTTTTACTTTTCCTAAAAACGGCATGTTGGTCAGTAAAAGAATCTATCTTCCGATGGAGTAAAATTCCTTGTTGCATCGCTTGAGGATAATCCAAATATTGTTTTCCACGAACTGTGTCTGCAATAAAATTTCCTATTTTGAGTAAATCGTCATCACCCGATAAATATATGTGTGCTAAAAAGTTCAATTTTTAATTATTTTAGTGGCAAATTTAAACAAAATTATGTTTTTGTAAAACTGAATTAATTTATTACATTTGCAAACAACACTTTTATTCAAACCAATATGTACAGATTGTCATTTTTGCTTTTTCTTATCATAGGTTGCTCTCTTATAAGGAAAAAAGAAACTTCTGACAGCAAATTTCCCACCCCGAACATCCTCCTATTTGTGGTCGATGATATGGGATGGCAGGACACTTCTGTTCCTTTTCATACCGACACTACAAATTTCAACCGTACTTACCATACTCCGAATATGGAGCGATTAGCACGGCAAGGAATAAAATTCACCCAAGCCTATGCCACGCCTATCTGTTCCCCTTCACGGGTAAGTCTTTTCACAGGTACAAACGCTGCCAAACATCGGGTAACAAATTGGACTCTCAGGCACAATATTTCTTCCGATGAAAAGGACACAATACTTATCTATCCACAATGGAACGTGAATGGTATCGCCACAGAAAATGGCATTCCAAATACATTTGTTGCAACTACCCTACCCCAGTTATTGCAACAAGCTAATTATCATACCATTCACATCGGTAAAGCTCATTTTGCTGCACAAGGAACACCTTGCGAAAATCCACTTAATATGGGATTTGATGTGAACATCGGCGGACACGCTGCGGGTGGATTGAAATCCTATGAAGGAATGGAGAACTTTGGATATCAACCCAATCAAAACAATGATTTTTCTGTACCACATTTGGAAGAATTTCACGGAAAAGATATTTTTGTAACCGAAGCCTTAACCCGAAAAGCCATTGAGGAACTTCGTAAGCGTCCGAAAGATAAACCTTTCTTTCTGAATATGTCGCACTATGCTATTCACGTTCCTATTATGGGCGATAAACGATTCATACAGAGATACATAAATAAAGGAATGCACCTTACAGAAGTAAAATATGCGTCCCTAATAGAGGGAATGGACAAGAGTTTAGGAGACTTAATGGACTTTCTGGAACAAGAAAAATTAACTGAAAATACATGCATCATTTTCCTATCGGACAACGGAGGATTGGACGTTTGGGCAAGAGCTTTACCTACCAATAGTTGTAACTTTCCGTTATCAAGTGGCAAAGGTTCGCTAAAAGAAGGAGGAATTCGTATTCCTTTTTTGGTTTCGTGGAAAGGTAAAGTTACTGGAAATCAAACAAATACAAATCCAATAATTATTGAAGATATTTTTCCCACTTTGTTAGAAATTGCCAATATAAAAAATGTAACAACAACACAAGCTATTGACGGAAAAAGTTTTGTAAATCAGCTATTTACACCCCAAAAAAACATCTCTAAAAGAAGCCTTTTTTGGCATTTGCCTAACAATTGGTATGGTTATAATCGTGCTTTGGGATTAGGTGCTTCGAGTGCTATCCGAAAAGGAGATTACAAACTCATTTACTATCATGATACCCAAGATTTTGAATTGTATCATATTACAAAAGACATCGGCGAAAAGCACAACTTAGTTGGTGAAAATCAAGAAAAAACTAAAGAATTAGCTCGTGATTTAGCAAAATATTTACGTGATACTTTCGCACAAATGCCCATTCGTCAAAACACGGGAAAACACGTTCCATATCCTGATGAAATTATAAAATAATAATCTCAAAATATCTATAAAAATGAAACATTCTATTCTTATTTTCCTATTGTTACTTTCGGGTGTGTCGTTCGCTCAAAAAGTAGTCATAAAAACAAACAAAGGAGATATTATCGTAAAATTATTTCCGAAAAAAGCTCCGAAAACGGTAGCTAATTTTCTAAAATATGTTGATGAAAAGCAATATGACAACCAAACTTTCTATCGGGTAGTAAGACTTGATAATCAGAGCCAAAGTCCTATACCGATTGAAGTAATCCAAGGAGGTGTCTATAACGATACACTGAATGCTCATCCGCCTATCGAAATCGAAACCACCAAACAAACAGGTTTATCACACAAAATCGGAGCAATATCAATGGCTCGAACTACACCTAATAGTGCTACTTCGGAGTTTTTCATCGTTCTGAATCAGCATCAGCCACAATTGGATTACGGAGGTAAACGCAATCCCGATGGTTATGGATTTGCAGTTTTCGGAAAAGTAGCCAAAGGAATGGATGTAGTCAAAGAAATTCAAAAAGGCGAAACCGTTCTGTGGGAAGGTTACGGACAAAAACAACTTCTGAAAGAACCCGTCAAAATTATTTCTATTCATCAATTGAAACATTAACTTTCAACTTTTTGAAAAATTCCTTTTTGTTTTTTCATTTTTTATGCTTATATTTGCCTTTTAACATAAAAAACATAACACTATGTCATTTACATTACCAAAATTGCCTTATGCGTATGACGCTTTAGAGCCTCATATTGATGCTCGTACTATGGAAATTCACCATACGAAACATCATAATGCTTACACTACCAATCTGAATGCTGCTATTGCAGGAACGGATTTGGAAGGAAAATCTATCGAAGAGATTTTGAAAAATTTGGATATGAATAACGGAGCTGTCCGCAATAACGGAGGAGGCTTTTACAATCACAACCTATTTTGGGAAGTGATGTCTCCAAAAGGAGGAGGGCAACCTACGGGCGAGTTGGCTACGGCTATTAATGAGGCTTACGGAAGTTTTGATGCTTTCAAAGAAGCGTTTGCCAAAGCTGCGGCTACACGTTTTGGGTCGGGCTGGGCTTGGCTTTGTGTTCATAAAGGAGGCAAAGTAGAAATTTGTTCATCGGCAAACCAAGACAATCCATTAATGCCAAATGTAGGCTGTGGTGGATTTCCTATTTTAGGACTCGACGTTTGGGAACACGCTTATTATTTGAACTATCAAAACCGTCGTCCTGATTATATCCAAGCATTTTTTAATGTTATCAATTGGGGAAAAGTAGCAGAACTTTACGCTCAAAACAAATAAATTTAATAATTCAATACTAAAAAAATCTCTGAAATCTGTAACAAATTTCAGAGATTTTTATTTTTTTATAAATGAAATTTTTGAATCTGTTTTTCTGCTAATACAAAAAAAACGAATATTCAGAACAAAAATCACTACTCTTGTTTCTTTTCGATTATTTTTCCTCCTTTGCCAAATATCTTGTTTATCAATTCTTTAAAGGTATTAAAATCAACTGTATAAGTAATACCTGCTCCTTGTACATAACCTATTCTATCCAATAAATATTGTTGCCATTCGTTTTCTCGTACGAAAATTTTAGCTGATAAACTTCCTGTTTCTGTAAGTCGGAATACGACCTCTGCGTTTCCTGCCACAGCTGTACGTGTTACTCCACCTACGGGAATTCCTACTTTGGCATTTACTGATGCCCATTCCGTAATTTGGGTGGATACGGTAAAACCTAAACGATCGCTATTTGTTACCTCTGATGAAGTATCTATGACGCCTGCTTCATAAGAAACTCCTAAGTTTAATTTATTATCATCATCGGAAAGTAATTGATTAAAAAGCCCTGCTGCTGTTTCAAACAAATTATAAGCCACCAAACGATTGTCCGTATTTCGGTCGCTCATAAATGACCCTTGTGCCAAAAGAGAAAAGGCTTGTAATTGCTTTCGGTCTTGGTCGCCTATTCGGTAACTAAGCTCTGAAACCAAACTCGGGTTACTATCTGGGAAATTGATATCAAACAATGTTTCGGGTTGCATCAACTCTCCTTCTAATTTTATTACCACCTGAGTAGGAATTTTTCGGTTGTATTGTGATGATTCCAATAATACTGACGGATTGGCATTCAAAGTATAAGCTGCTTTCAAATCACGCAAGGTAGCTTTGAGCGGGTCTCCACTCCATGAAATAGAACCTCCTGGAAGTACCGTAAAACGCTTATCTATAATATTTTCATATTTGAAATTATAGTACCCCGAATAGGTGATAAAGTCTCCCCACATATTAAATTTTCCGTTGGTATTAATTTCTATCAGAAGCGTTCCCTCTCCTCTACCTACTAAGTTGCTACCTGTTTTTTTATCCATAATGATTTCTACCTCAGCAGTAGGCATCACATCCATATCAAACCTCAGTTCCAGACCTTTAACTGACTCCAATGTACGCTCTACTTTCACATTGCCATTTCCTTTTTCCATAAAAGTAATGAAAGAATCATCGCCTACGCCTTCTGTATCACTCAGCGGAATTTTAAATTGTGTTCCTTCTTCTGTTTTTGCTTTTACTGCGATAACAAGTTCATCAATCGCTCCTTTGATAGTAGCATTACCTTGAATAAATCCTGTTCCGTAGAACAATGCTTCATCTGTGTATTTTGTGTTAAGCACCAAAAAGCGTTTGCCTAACGTCTTAAGTCCTAAATCAAAAAACCAATCCGAGAGCTTATTATGGCGTATACTTCCATTAAACAAGGCTTGGGTTTTGTAAACAGTATCAGTTAGTGTCCAATCATTTATCTCAAAGGTTTGATTATCTACTTTTATTTTTGCATCATCTTGAAATCCAAGATTTACATTTAGGTATGCAATCCCAAAACCTCCTTTTTGAACGGTAAGTTCTCCATCCATAGTAGGATTTTGCACATTTCCTTTTATGGCAATATCTCCTGATAACCAACCTCTTAAATCAAACAATATTCCTTCAGCAAACGGACTGAAAGGTGCTAAATTAAACTCTTTAAAATGAGCATTCAAATCAAGTAATGTTCCTTTTTGTTTATCCAGTTTTATCTTTCCTTCAGTTCGAAAACCGAGTGTTTTTCCATTAATGAAACGAGCCGTTACATCAAAAGACGAAAGGTCATCATTCCCAAAAATACTGGCTTCCAAGTCTCCATAATCATATCCGTTTAAGCGAAAATACCGAATAAACAAATCTGATGACGGATAAAATAAATTCCCTTTCTGTGTAAGCGACAAATTTCCATTGAGTGTGCCTCGTAAGTCCAAGCCTTCCAGTTCTGGAGTAATTTTTTCAAGTGAAACATTATTAGCTACCACATGCAGATTTTTGTAATTTCCTTTGGTTACCATTCCACTCACGTTAATATGCTGGTTGTGATGTGCCATTTTGAAATTATCAATTTTGATAGTATCGGCAGTTCGGTTGATGATGATTTTATTCTGTTTATCAGAGTTTTCACGGTTAATGAACCAAGCGTTTTCTTTAAAATTAAACAAGGACTTCTTAAGCCCAATGATAGACTCCTGCTTTTGGTTCAATGTATGATAAAAATTCAGCTCATATACATCTTTCTGAGTATCACCTCCTTTAAATTCTGTTCGGAAGAAAAGCGTGTCTTTGATTGTGGTATTAATCAGGTTAAAATCATTGATGGTATACAATCCCAAATCTATTTTCCCTACCTCAAAAAAGGTATTGTACAAGGGATTTTTATTATCGATTTGTAAGTCTATTCCATCTATTTGATAGCTATAAGCATTAACTTCGGGTGATTTTATTTGCATTTTAAAACTTCCCTCATCAGCGATGATTTTTCCTTTAAGAGTTGTATTTTTTCCGATTTTTACCTTAGGAACAAAAACCTCTACAATTTTATTATAAATATTAAAACTAAAATCAACATATTGATTTTCAGCTATTTTATACGGATTATAATTTGCATAAATACTTCCAAAGGCATTTTGGAATATTCTTTTTGCTTCGGAAAGTTTGAATTTTCCTTTTATTTTTCCGCTGATAATATCGGGTGAATTTATACTAATTTCTTTAATTCCGTCTTCTGAAATAGACGAATTTATCTCAAAATCATCAAACAAAAATGTATCTGCCGAATTGATATATTGTGCATTTTGGAAAGAGATTTTTCCTACAATTTCATCAATGTTATTTCCTTGAATATCAAATACAATTTTTCCGCTTAGCTTAGAAATCGAATCCGATTCTACAAACTTAAGAGCATGTAAATCCGCAATATCCAGATTGACTTGAAAATCGAATTTTGAATTATTTTTAGAAAAATCAGCCAACCCACTGAAATTCATCTTCAGATTTGTATCATTGGCTTCAATTTTCCCGTTAAATACCTGATTTTTAAACTCTCCATCTACCGAAATATTATTATAATCGTATCCGTTATAGTGTAAAGAAATTACGCTTCCATAGGCATACATTTTCATCGAAGCAAGGTCAAAACCTTTACCATCTAAGGTCAAATGAGCCGTAAGCGTACCAAATGAACGGTTTTCAAGCAAAGTGCCTAAATTCATATTAACCGCTGATACTTTCCCTTTATATGCTATATTATCAACGTTTTCCAGATTTTCTAAAATACCTTCTATAGAAGCATTTCCTTGATGTGAGTGCAGTTCCAAATTCATCTCCAAGGACGATGTACTATACGTAAAATTACCCAAAAGTGAAAACATTGATAATCGTTGCAACTCAGAAGGAATATTTTGCCCCAATTGTACGGGCATCAGAGTAGCCAAATCGTTGTAAATACTTTCTGCATATACGTCTTTACCCTTGATAATAATTTTCTGCTGGTCGTCAAACAAATTTTCAAATGTAAAAGTTCCTTCTACAGAAGTATTTTGGTAGGAAATTTCGCCTTCTGATATTTCAAAATTATTCAATGGACCTTTCATAGATATATTCTTCAAATTCAAAGTTTTACCTATTCCAAATCCGTCATAAAAAGTATTCAAATCGGCAGTTGCCAAACTGGCTTGTTTCAAATCTACATCAAAAGCTACTTTATTAACAAAATCACCAAAACTTCCCTCATTAGGGTATAATTTTAAGTTTCCATCTAAGGACGAAAGCTCTGTTTTCAAAAAGAGACTTGTGGCACTCATCAAAGAGTCGGTGTAAGCAAATTTTGTATCCAATTGCTTTACTTCCAGTTTTTTATCAAAAATAAAAGCTCCATCTTTGGCTTCAAAAAAAATTTCTGTTCCTAAGATTTTAAAATCTCTTAAATTGATTTTAAGTTTTTCAATTTGTAAAAGGGAAGGATTTTCGCTATTTTCATCGGAGATATAACAATAACTATCTTTGAGGTTAATAGCTTTGGCTTTCATCACAAAATCACCAGAACTCGGCGTACCAGAATCAAACTTAGAAACAAATACATCTAAGTTAGAAAGTGTATCACCTTTATAGGTTTTCATATTGAAAATCAAGCTATCTGCATTAATTTTGCCAAAATATAAATTTCCTTGAATAAGCTGACCGAAATTCAAAATAGAAGTCTCTATCGCCTTTGTTGAAATAAGTGTATCCTGCTGAAAATCTTTAATTAACACACGCTTAACAGCTACATTTCCATTGATTTTCAAATGTATACGCTCTATCTGTATGTTTATATCAAAATCCTCGTTAAGCCAATTTACCACTTTCTTTGCGATAAAAGTCTGAGTTACAGGTAGAGATAATAATATCGCCATTACCCCTAAAAACAAAAGGGTAATCCATACAAATCGGAATAATATTTTACGTAATCGTTTAATCGTAATTTAATGTTTTAAAATTGAAGAAAATCTCACTATTTAATTTCGGAATGCAAATTTAACGTTATTCTTGAATAATTGCAAATTTTATGTAAGGTTTTAATCAGTTTTTGTGCAATCAAGGACAAAAACATATTGCTCATCGTCAATATTTTATTATTTTTGCAAACAATTTTGATATTATTTTCAGGAAAATGACACATTCTGATGTTTATATATTAGCCATCGAATCATCTTGTGATGATACCTCTGCGGCAGTACTTCGTAATGATAAAGTACTATCCAATAAGGTTGCTAATCAGCAGGTTCACACGCAATTTGGTGGCGTAGTACCCGAGTTGGCTTCACGGGCTCATTTACAAAATATTGTCCCTGTGGTAAGTAGTGCTATCAAAGAGGCTGGTATAGACCAAAGTCAGCTTTCGGCAATAGCTTTTACGCGAGGTCCAGGACTTATGGGGTCGCTTTTAGTGGGGACATCGTTTGCCAAATCATTAGCTATGGGGCTGAATATTCCGCTCATTGAAGTAAATCATATGCAGGCTCATATTTTGGCTCATTTTATTGACGAAGGAAACAAAAAGCCTGATTTCCCATTCCTTGCTATGACTATCAGTGGCGGACATACACAAATCGTAAAAGTAAATAGCTTTTCATCAATGGAAATTTTAGGCGAAACCCTTGACGATGCTGTGGGAGAGGCTTTTGACAAAACTGCTAAAATATTGGGACTTCCCTACCCTGGTGGACCTCTTATCGACAAATATGCCAAAGAAGGTAATCCCAAAACCTTTCAGTTCAGTAAACCTCAAATTGATGGACTTAATTTCAGCTTTTCAGGGCTAAAAACAGCTGTGCTATATTTCGTTCAGAAAAATATTCAACAGAATCCAAATTTTATTGAAGAAAACCTTGCTGATATTTGTGCCTCAGTACAACAAACTATTGTAGAAATACTGATGAGCAAACTGCAAAAAGCTGTAAAACAAACTAATATCAAACAAATCGCCATAGGCGGAGGCGTTTCTGCCA
>JAUNHN010000044.1 GCA_030523915.1 Capnocytophaga sp.
TTAGGGTCAATTACATTATTAAAAATAAGCATATATAAAACCCCGATAATACCTCCTATTAAAGATATTCCAATCCCTATTTTTAGAGCTTCACCTATTTTCAAAAAACCTGAACGCTGAGCTTTGAATTGCTTAATTCCCATTACAATAAAAAATATTGTAACAAGGTATCCTAAAATTGCAATCCAAGTAGAAGCACTAAAAGTAATTCCTAAAACATACGGAATTATAGATAATGCGATGGAAGCCAATCCTAAATACAATCCGTATTTAAGCATAATGTCTTTGCTGTTTACTATTTTTGTTTCCATAATACGAAAAATTAGTTAAAATTACTTGCCAAAAATATAAAAATTTTTACAAACTTCAAATGTTTTTCCAAAATTATTTTGATAGAAATTAATTTCGGGTATCCATATCTGGTGTTTCATTTTCTTCTTCCTTAGGAAAAATCTCAATTTGAGGCTCTTTGATAGTTTCTTTATTAGAAACACTTCTTTCAAGAGCCAATAACAAACTTGGTAAAAACAGCAAATTGGTAGCCATTGCAAACAATAAAGTTACAAAAACCAACCCGCCAAGTGCTTTTGTTCCGCCAAAACTTGACAATAAAAATACTGAAAATCCGAAAAGTAACACTACCGAAGTATAAAACATACTTACTCCCGTTTCACGCAATGCCGCATAAACCGACTTGCTAATTTTCCAATTTCGAGCTACTAATTCTTGCCTATATTTCGCCAAAAAGTGAATCGTATCATCTACCGAAATCCCAAAAGCTATACTGAAAACCAATATAGTAGAAGGTTTCAGCGGAATACCAAAAAATCCCATCACACCTGCCGTAATAAGGAGAGGTAATAGGTTAGGGGCTAACGAAATCAAAATCATTTTGAATGAACGGAACATATAGGACATAATCAAAGCTATCAAAAAAATAGCCAAAGCTAAAGAATACACTAAGTTGGTTACCAAATAGTTAGTTCCTTTAGAAAATAAAAATGCTTTTCCTGTAATTTTGACTTCATATTTGTCCTCTGGGAACAATTTTCGGGCTTTGTTATAGATACTTTCTTCTATTTCTTGCATTTTCTTTTCGGTTCTGATATCCTTCATAAAGGTAGTAATCCGAGCCGTTTGCCCAAGTGAATCTACATAAGCAGAAAGCATTTTGGCATTTCCTTTGGAATTACGAACGTAAGTCATAATAAAATTCTGTTCCTGTGTTGTAGGCAAACTATAATATTCTGGATTTCCGTTATAATAGGCTTGTTTGGCGTATTTTACTAAATTCAGAATAGAAATAGGTTTTGAAATTTCGGGAATTTCTTCAATGTGCAGAGAAAGTTCTTCAAGACGTTTAAGAGTTGCCAATCGAGTTGCTCCATTTTTCTGTTTGGTATCAACTGTTATTTCCAAAGGCATAATCCCTCCAAATTCTTTCTCAAAGAAAAGAATATCATCAAAAAATGGTGCCGATTTAGGCATATCTTCTATCAAACTCCCCGAAATTTTAATCTGATAAATTCCTATAATACTCGCCGTGAGCAACCCTACTGCTACCGAAAAAACAGCAAATCGATGATGTTTTACCGTGTTTTCTATCCATCGGATAAGCCCTCCAACCCAATTACGACTCAAATGACGTAAATGTTTGGCTTTTGGAATTTTCATAAAACTATAAATAATAGGAATTATCAATAATGATAGGAAAAAAATAGATGTTACACTTAACGAAGCTACAAGTCCAAATTCTTTTAAAAGACTACTTTCCGTAAAAATAAATGTGGCAAAACCGATGGCTGTTGTGAGGTTGGTTAATAAAGTTACATTTCCAATGTTTCGTATCACACGTTGTAACGATTTTGCTTGATTTCCGTGTTTGTTTATTTCCTGCTGATACTTGTTAATGAGGAAAATACAGTTCGGAATACCGATAACAATCACCAATGGCGGAATAAGCCCCGTCAAAATCGTAATCTCATAATCAAACAGACCAAGAAAACCAAACGTCCACATTACCCCGATAGAAACAACCGTCATTGATATGAACATCGCCCTAAATGAACGGAAAAAGAAAAAGAAAATTAATGAGGTTGTAAATAAAGCCACACCAATGAATAGCCCTATTTCATCCATAATGCTTTGTGCACTTAAAGTACGAATGTACGGCATTCCCGAAGTGTGTACTTTGAGCTGCGTTTGCTGTTCAAAATCTTTAATTATCGGGATAAAATCGTTGAGTATAAAATCTTTACGTGCTTTGGTGTTAATGATTTTTTTGTTCATATACACCGCTGTTTGGAGAGTTCCTGTTTTAGCATTATAAATAAGCCCTTGATAGAAAGGAAGTTTCTGAATGAGTATCATTTTGATACTATCGGCTTGTTGCTGAGTTTCTACATTTCCGCTTAAAAGTGAACGTGTTATAAAACTTTCCGATGCAGTATCTTTTACCAAAAGAGGAAGGTTTTCAATAGAAATTACAGCATCTATTTCTTTAAATTCTTTGAGTTTTCGGCTTAATTCATTCCACTGATTCAGCACTTTAGGCGTATAAATATCATCATTTTTAATGGCAAGTAAAATCAAATTACCTTCTTCTCCGAATTTGGATAAAAATGCTTTATATTCCAAATTCACGGGGTGGTCATTAGGTAACATATTCGCTTCTGTAAACGTAAAACGAATATTTCTCCATTGAATTACTAAAAATATGGTAATCAGTGCTATAATTACTAAAAAGGAGATTCTATTTCGTAATATTATTCGTGCAATGGTAGTCCAAAATTCAGCTTTAAACCATTTAATCATTAGTGCTTTTTTAAAAATTTTGGTGCAAAAATAGCAATTAATTTTAGAATAAAACACAATAGTTTTTTAAAAAAACAGCTGAACATCCGTTTTTTATCATAAATGTAATAAAACAAGTATATCTGAATTTATTAATTCGCCCCTACAAACATAAAAAAGATGATTAAGAATGCGTTCCTAATCATCTTTTTTGTCTAAAAATCTAAAAATTTTTTACTTTTTTACTGGTGGATACTTTTCCAATATTTTTGCTACAAATTTGTTAATAGCCTCATCTTTGGCTTCAACATTTCGAGGAATATACCCCGAACCTTTTCCTTGCCAAATAAGCTCTTTTTTCTTAGCATCAATAATTTCAATATAAAGCGTTCCTTCCGTATTTGAACTTACATTATATGAACCTGCTCCCCAAAAAGGTCCCCAGCCCATTCCCCAACCCCAATAAGGGTAATTATTGTAAACATTGATATTTTCACGTTCTTTTGTGAAAATATTTACCAAAAAATCAGGATTTTCAGAAGTTACCATCCCTTTGGCATTTAGATTTTGTTCAATGGCTCGCAAAATGCGTTTTTTGTCTAAATCTGAAATAGGAGCGGCATCAACACCTTCCTTAAAAAAAGCATAGGATTTATATGCCGAAAAATCCGCTTGGCGGTCATAATCTACTGATACTAAAACACTTGCACACGAAGTAAGCATCAAAGCAGCAAATGAAATAGTAATAAATAACATCTTTTTCATATTCAGTATTTTTTAGTTATACATTGATTTTCTAATAAAAATTCTATGATAGTACAGCAAAATTCATACCGAAAAATTCAGATATAACTCCATTTCAGAAGAAAAACTTTGTGAAAATCCTTTTTATGCTATGTTTAATTTTTTATAGCATTTCATTAAAAGATAAATATCTGAAAAACAAAATATTATTTTGAATCGTATAAAATAAATAATTACAAAAAAACTTCATTAAAATACAAAATTTATATTCGTATTTTAATGAAGAATTATTTTAATTTTATTAAATGCCAAATTCTGCTTTGATTTTGTCTACGAAATCCAATTTTTCCCACGTAAATAGCTCTACTCCAATGGTTTTAGTTTCGTGATAAGGTGAAGAAAACACTTTTGTAACAGTTTTTGGGGTTCTTCCCATATGTCCATAAGTTGCCGTTTCACTATAAATAGGATTTCGAAGTTTGAGTCGCGTTTCGATATCATACGGACGAAGAGGGAATATTTTTTGGATTCGTTTTGCGATTTCACCATCTGTCATATTTACTTTGGCTGTACCATAAGTATTTACATATAAGCCTGTTGGCTCAGCTACTCCAATGGCATAGCTCACTTGTACTAATATTTCATCAGCGATACCTGCTGCTACCATATTTTTGGCGATATGACGCATTGCATAGGCAGCACTTCTGTCTACCTTGCTTGGGTCTTTACCTGAAAAAGCACCGCCTCCGTGAGCTCCTTTTCCGCCATAAGTATCTACGATGATTTTTCTACCTGTAAGCCCTGTATCTCCGTGAGGACCTCCAATTACGAAAATCCCTGTTGGGTTAATATGATAAATAATTTTATCATCAAAAAAAGGAGTATATTGAGGATATTTTTTGATAACACGAGGAATTAAAATCGTAACTATATCGTGTTTTATTTTTTGTAGCATTTCAGTTTCGGAAGCGAAATCATCGTGTTGGGTCGAAATTACAATCGTATTGACACGTATCGGTTTATGGTTATCACTATATTCCAAAGTAACTTGGCTTTTAGCATCGGGACGAAGGTATGTAATTTCCTTATTTTCACGACGTAACTCGGCAAGTTCTTGCAAAAGTACGTGCGACAAATCTAATGCGAGTGGCATATAATTTTCGGTTTCATTTACGGCATAACCGAACATCATTCCTTGGTCGCCAGCACCTTGTTCTTCAGGTTTTCCTCTGTCTACACCTTGGTTAATATCAGGCGATTGCTCGTGAATAGCTGAAAGAATTCCACACGAATTGGCTTCAAACATATATTCACTTTTGGTGTAACCAATTTTGCGAATTACATTGCGGGCAATCTGTTGTACATCAATGTAAGTTTCTGATTTTACTTCGCCTGCGAGAATCACTTGCCCTGTGGTAACTAAAGTTTCGCAAGCTACCTTTGCAGTAGGGTCAAAAGCTAAAAAATTGTCGATAAGTGCATCACTAATTTGATCAGCGACTTTGTCAGGGTGTCCTTCTGAAACGGACTCGGAGGTAAATAAATATCCCATTTCTATCATATTTTAGAAAGGAAGATTTTTGAACGATAATTGCAATTCATAAATTCTTCAAAGGAGAATAAATCAATTGTAAAGTAATGTAAATCACTGCTTTAGCATTTTTTTAAAACTTCCAAAAAGAGGTTGCAATCAGTCCAAATCTGTCCTCTTGTTATTAACTGGTGCAAAGATATAAAATCCTTAAGAATATAGAAAATAAAAAAGATATTTTTTACAAACCAATTACAATTCCTATATTAGGAATAAAACCTGTGGAAAAAATACTTTTGTCTTTTTTGTAAAGCACATTATATGAAAAACCAAGTTGCATATAAGCTCGTCCTCCCAAATATTGCATATATCCACCGCCTAAGTAGAGTGCATTTTCGTTGGTATTGAATGATTCTTTTGTTGTTTTATGCTTTTGTGATACTAAATAATGCTGAAACGAAGACGTTACATAAAAATTTCGTTGTATATAATAGTTCAACGAAGGTCCAAATCCTAAAATATTATTTCGGAAATATTGCGTGGATTGTAATGTATAGTTCACATTCATTGCTGCTTCAAGGTTTTCCGTAAGTTTATAGCCCACTCTTGGAGTTACAAACAATCCTAAACCATAACTGCCACTTGTAATCCCTATATTTCCTCCGAAAGTCCATCGACTTGATGTATAAGTATTTGATGTAGAAATAGTTCCTTGCTGAGCAAGTAAAATTTCACAAAACAAAATAAACCCGAATGTTAAAATTAATTTTTTCATAAGATAATTATTACAAGGCAAAAGTAAATAAATATCGGTATTGTTACAACTTTTTGACCTCTTATTAAAATGTTAATTAACACTTTTTTTCTATTAAAATTTTGTTTTTTTGAGATAGTCAATATAGTTTTGCATCCACTATCTTATTTACTCAATAATCTAAACAACAATTTATTACTTTATCACAATTATGAACAAGGTATTTTTTCGTATTATTTTTTTGTTTATTTTTATTACTACAACACATCTCGCAACAGCAAAACCAACTAATTTTGAGTCAGTTAGTGATTCATTAACTTCAAAGAAAAATTCAAAAGAGTATGTAGCACTCGCTTTGGAGAAAATAGAAACTAGCATCAAAGATGTATATGATGAAATAGGAGCAGAGGAATACGGGTTGAATTTTGAGGCTTTCAGATATGCTTACATTGGTTATCAATCACTTAAAAAACAACAACGCCTTAATGACAAAGAAATTTTTTCAATTATTGATTTCTCTAAAGATTGCAACACAAAACGTTTCTATACCATTGATTTGGAAAACAAACAAATAATTTACAATACTTACGTTTCACACGGAAAAAAAAGCGGAGAGAAAGCAGCAACTTCATTCTCAGATGTTAAAGAATCTCACAAAAGTAGTTTAGGATTTTATATTACTGGCAAAACTTATATGGGAAGCAAAGGATTCAGCTTAAAACTTCACGGTGATGAGCGTGGCTATAACAGTAATATGGAAACACGCGGAGTGGTAATCCACACCTCAAAATACGCTAACGAAGATTATATATTGAAGACAGGAAGAATGGGCAGAAGCCTTGGCTGTCCTGTACTTCCTCAAAATATTTACAAACAAGTCATTGAAACAATTAAAGATAAAACAATGATTTTTGCTTACTACAATCACCCAAAATATTTAAGTACTTCTAAGTATCTAAATATTTTAAAATTAATAGACGATGAAAACTCAGCATCGTTTTAGTTTATAAAAACACAAAAAGGATAAAAGAAAAAGAGGTAATTATATAATATTTACCTCTTTTTTATTTTTTAATCAATATCTTTTTAATTCTTTTAGTTGCTCTTGGTCAAAACCATAAATATCGTTTTTGAGAATGAGTTTATTATTTTTGTCTACCCAAGCTGTGATATATAGCATATTAACTAAATATTTGGTTTTTAGTTTAATACGTTGCTGATCTTGCCCTGAGTGCATCGCTGCTTCTACTTTTTCTCTTGTCCACTCATCTTGATTTCGTAACAATAGATAAGCCAATTCGGCAGGTTGTTCTACACGTACACACCCGTGGCTTAATGCTCTATTATCACGAGTAAACAATCTGGATGAAGGTGTATCGTGAAGGTAAATACTCATATCATTGGTTAAGATGAATTTCACTAATCCCAATGAATTACGGGCAGAAGGAGCTTCTACAAATCGGAAGGTACGCTTATTGATATTAGGACTTTTCCAATCTACTGTATTAGGGTCTATTTTTTGTCCATTTTCATAAAGTGTATAGCCTCTTCTTTGAAATTTTTCAGGGTCAGATTGTGATATAATCTGAGGAATCATTTCTTTTTTGATGATACTTTGTGGCACAGTCCAAGTAGGGCGAAATTCCACGTATTTTAGTGTATCAATAAATACAGGAGTGGCGGTATAGTCTTTTCCTACAATCACATTCATTTGATGAATGATTGAGTCTTTGTGATATACAAACAGCTTAAAATCAGGGATATTCACGATGATATAATTTTCACCTAAATCGTTGTTTAACAATCGTATACGTTCCATATTAAGACGTAATAAATCCCGTTGCTTTGCGGTAGTCATATTCACATAAAAAAGCGTAGAACTACCAGGAATCCCGTCGGGAGTAAGTCCATTGTCTTGCTGAAATTGCATCAAGGCACGAAGCAATGTACTATCCACCTGATTTACAGCTTTTTCAGGTACTGTTTCATAACCTTTTTGTGCTAAATTATACCGAAGTTCTTCGATAGATTTATCCTTATAGCCTACCAAAAATTCTTTTAGGTTAGGAATAGTTACTTCATTAAGTGAGTCATTCTCCTTGTGTATCAAGGTTTTATATTTTTCACTCATTCGCTTATAAAGGTCGTGTTGAGGGTGAAGCACATCAACTATTTCAGACAAATTTTCGTCGTCTTTTACTTTCAACAGAATTTCTACATCATCTCGATTTTTTTTAGAACGCTTCCAGATGTAATTTCCATGTGCTAATTTCTGAATACGACCTCTCCCTAAGTGATTGGTTAGCAGTAAGAAAGATGCTGTTATATCTTTGTCTAAATTTTCAATTTCTGAAACGGTAGGGGAGGTGGCGTATAAACTATCCACCGATTGTTGTAATATTTTATGACGATATGTATCAGGATTTAACCCATAATTTTCCGAATTTTCCAGAACTTTCATATACTCATAAAACAACGCCGTAGGCTTATCCTCGTAAAGCCAACGCGTTTTGAAACCGTATTGCTTATAGAAATTTTTCGTCTCGGAAAGGATTGTTTTTTTGAATATCGTATCAAGTATAATTACCTGATTAAAAGAGTTTTGTGTAGTATCTGTAAAAGAAATTGTTTTAGAACTTTCAAAGGTTTCCCTTGATTTTATTTCTTGAACAAGTTCTTTGGGAGTAGGTTTTTTACAACTTTGGAAAGTGATAAATAATCCTAAAATTAAAAAAAAGAGTTTTTTCATTATGACTGATTTAATATTATATGCAAAAATTAGGTGTGTTTCAAAGAAGGTATGATACTTTTTTTGTTAGGCTGAGCGAAGTCGAAGCCTTATGTTTTATAAGGCTTCGACTTCGCTCAGCCTGACACTCAAAATCATTATCATACTTTTCATAACACTACTCAAAAAAATAAAATATAAAGTTAAAAATATTCTGTTTCATTAAAAAATTGAACTGTTTTTTCAATACTTTTATTAAAATGTTCTTTATTCATATCAAAATTTAGATAATTTATATATTCTTTCATTATATCTGAATCAAAATCAATTTTATAATTTGAAATAAGTAACGTTATTATGAGCAGTTCTATTGCCAGAATTTGTTCTATATTTTTAAGCACTTCACTACATTTCACGGCAGAACTACCGCCCATTCCTTTTATATCGGTAGTTTTCTCGGTAAATATAGGACTCTCTACACTTACGGGTACTGAGAGCCGTTTGTTTTCTGCCAAAATACCTTCTGTAATACGCTGAAAAACAGACAAATCCAAAAATATAGATTCGTCTTCGGTTTGAGCAATAAGTGTCGATATTAGGTAAAATATGCGTCTTTCAGAAATGTTTCCTAAACTTGTCAAAGCAATTGCTAAAAAATCCATTCCAAGAGAAAGTGGTAATGTATGTGAGTTTCCTCCTGAAATAATTTGCTTCAAATTAGGAAATATTAACAAATTATCGGTTGTGGAATTGATTTCGGTTTTGACAATTCTACGCACATACGAAATGGTATCCTTCACAGCTCCGTGTACTTGCGGAATCGCACAAAAAGCCTCAGGAGCTGCAATCAAATTCTTTTTTACTTGACCTGAAAAACGATGGTTTTCTAACAGCGTTCGCATCTGTTCAGCAGTTTGAATTTGTCCTTTATGCGGACGTACCATCTGTACTTGCTCTGAAAAAAAGGAAGTATTTGCTCCAAAAATTTGTATTGATACAGATGAAATAAAATCAGCTATATTATTTATTTTCAATGATTTAATTAAATTATATGCCCCGTAAGCGGTTGTGAGCTGAGTGCCTCCTAATAGCACTTCAGGTTCATTGGCTTCCAAAGATAACGGTTGCCATCCAAATTTTTCTTCCAATTCACAAGCTGAATATATTTTCCCTTTGATACGTACTTCTCCTTTGCCAATAATAGGTAATGCTAAGTGTGCCAATGATATACGGTCGTCGGGAGTGTCTTTTGAATAAACCACAGGAAGTACATCATTATTATAAAATTCAAGCAATCGTTCTACTATTTCTAAACGAATACCACTAAAACCATAACATAATGATTGTATTTTTAAAAACAACATCAGTTTTACTATCACATCGGGTACAGGCTCTCCTATGCTATAAGCGTATGATTGTAGTAAACAATTGTCTGTCAATGTTTTTTCAAATGATTTATTAAAAATTTCTTCATTCAAAAATGAATTACTTTTTTGAATATTGATAACGGCTTCTTCGGATAATTTTAATTTTGCATTATTGACCAATAGAGCTTCAATATTTTCTAAAATCAGTACTTCATTGGATATATAGTGAATCATATTTCATCTTAATTTGGGGATACAAATGTACTAAAAATTTAATAAATATCAATATTTGCAAAAGTTCTCAAATCAAATTAATTCTCTACTATAACATAAAAATTAGATTTATTATGATAAAAATCATATATTTGCTTCCACAAATTACTAACAAAAACTCATTATGGCTACTTTTCCTCGCGGACATAAGAAATTGCTAAGAGCTTGGATTTTTTATGATTGGGCAAATTCTGTTTACAGCCTTACCATTGTTTCGGCGGTATTTCCTATTTTTTATGGATTGCTATTCAAACTCGCTAATATCACTCATATTGAGCTATTTGGCATTAGTTTCAAGAATACAGTTGTTATCACTTTTGTTACAGCATTGGCTTTTCTGGTGGTGGTAATTCTTGCTCCTATTCTTAGCGGAATTGCTGATTATTTAGGAAATAAGAAAAGTTTTATGAAATTTTTCTGTTATCTTGGGGCTGTTTCGTGTATTGGACTTTATTGGTTTTCGCTTGAAAATATTTACTTTGGGTTGTTGGCGTATTTCGGTGGAGTAGTAGGATTTTGGGGAAGCATTGTGTTTTATAATTCTTATCTTCCTGATATTGCCCTGCCAGAACAGTATGACGAGGTAAGTGCTAAAGGCTTCAGTATGGGGTACTTAGGATGTACTTTGTTATTAATTTTTAATCTGATGATGGTAATGTTTCCTTCATATTTTGGTATTGAAGGAAGTGAAGAAGAAGCTACGCAAAAAGCAATGCGAATTTCTTTTATAACGGTAGGAATTTGGTGGATTGTTTTCAGTCAATATTCCTTCTATTATTTACCAAATTTTGAAAAAGAACGAGGAAAAATCAGTAAAAGTATCATTTTCAACGGGCATAAAGAACTCCGAAATGTTTGGCAAGCAATAAAAAAGTCTAACAGATTGAAAATGTTCTTATTTGCATTTTTCGTGTATAGTATGGGAGTGCAAACCGTGATGCTTGTTGCAGCCTATTTTGGCGAACAAGAAGTACAATGGAAAAACACCGAAGAAAGAACTATTGGACTGATTACAAGCATTTTAATAATTCAGCTTGTAGCCATACTCGGAGCAAGGCTAACCGTTATGACCGTCAAACAAATAGGTAAAATAGCTACTTTAATAATTCTAAATGGAATATGGGTAACTATCTGTATAATAGCTTATTTTGTATATTTACCTATACATTTTTACATTACAGCAGTTCTTGTGGGAATGGTAATGGGAGGCATACAAACACTTTCACGCTCTACATACTCTTCCTATCTGCCCGAAACCAAGGATACTACGTCTTTTTTTAGTTTTTATGATGTAGCAGAAAAGATTGGCATTGTTATTGGTATGGGTATTTATGGTGCTATTGACCAATTTACCAATAGTATGCGAAATTCGGTGATGTTTTTAATCGTGTTTTTTGGGTTAGGTGTATTTTTACTTCTAAAAGTAATCAAATTAGAAAAAGCACACAGACAAAAATCCACAAATTAATTGTAATTTTATCATAAATATTTCAATTTTAAAAGCTAATATCTATGAAAAAACTTTTTTTTGCTATATTATTTGTTTTTATGGCTTCATTTCTAAATGCACAACCATTTGAGACTTCAAAAAAAGAAATTCCTGTGGTAGTTCCGTTAGAAAATGCTCCTGAAATCAATGCTTCAGGGAGTTTGCTTTCATTACCTATGACTACCCAAAAAGAAGAAAGCTCATTTATGAAAATACCCGAAAAACAAATTGATTTTACTGGAAAAAGCGATTTGGTACATCGAAAAGTAGAATTTAAACCCAATTACGGAGTCCTAAACGACCATAAACGAGAAGATTACGAAGCTCCCAGAGGCAATCAATTTTTTGGAGATTTTGTAAATAATGGCAACTATGTAAGAGTTTATAGTCGTGATTTTCAAGCTATTGACGGGGATAGAGTTAGTATTTTAGTAAATGGAAAAGTAGAAATCCACGATGTATTATTATTGGGCGAATACCAAGGTTTTCAAATAAATCTCAAACCAGGTTTCAATAATGTGGAATTTTTGGCACTAAACCAAGGCGAATCAGGACCTAATACCGCTGATTTCAAGGTTTTGGACGAAAAAGGAAATATTATAGCTCAAAATCAATGGAATTTGGCTACTGGCTCAAAGGCTCAATTTGTCATTATCAAAGAAGCAAGTAATGAGCCTCAAAACAACGAATAAATTTCACATTAAAATATATTCACTTCAAATTCTAAATCAATTCCGAAATTTTCCCTAACGGTATCTTTCACAAAATGAGCAAGTTCTAAAATTTGCTTCCCTGTGGCTTTTCCATAATTTACAAGTACTAAGGCTTGCTTTTGGTGTACACCCGCATCTCCCTTGCGATAGCCTTTTAATCCGCAAGTATCAATAAGCCAACCCGCAGGGATTTTTACATTTTGGTTATCTACCACATAGAATGGCATTTGAGGGTATTTTTGTTGTATTTTCTCGAAATCAGCTGTTTTTACAATAGGATTTTTAAAGAAACTACCACTATTCCCTAATTCTTTAGGATTGGGAAGTTTGCTATTTCTGATGAAAATTACAGCTTCTGACACATCAGTAGGAGTGGGAGTTTGTATTCCTTTTTCGTTCAAAATTTCCTGAATAGCACCGTATTGTGTATTCAAAATATGATTTCTTTTGGTAAGTTTGAATGTAACAGAGGTTATGATATAATTTCCTTTTTCTTCATTTTTAAATACCGATTCACGATAGGCAAACTTACACTCTGCATTGGAAAAAGTACGTTTTTGTTTCGTGTGAATATTAATAGCTTCACATTTTTCCATAACATCTTTTATTTCAACACCATACGCTCCAATATTTTGTATAGGAGTTGTACCCACATTCCCTGGAATGAGCGATAAATTTTCAAGTCCGCCAAAGCCTTTTTCTAAAGAATAAATTACAAATTTATGCCAATTTTCACCCGCTTGTGCTTTCAGCCATACGAAATCATTATTTTCTTTTTCGATACAAATTCCTTTGAGCTGAATGTGAAGCACAGGTTGTTCTATATCTTTGGTTATCAACATATTACTACCCCCTCCAAGTACAAATGGATTGGGATATTTTTTCAGAGTTTCCAATAAGGCTTCCTCTGTGTGAATAGGCAAATAAATATTAGCTTGAGTATCTATTCCAAAAGTATTTTGTATTTTCGTTGCCATTGTTCTATATATAAATGAAAAACAATCAATTACAAATTATTAAACTTTTCAAGTCCTTCTTTTAAAATACGAATTGCCGTTATAATTTTGTCTTTTTCAAGGACATAGGCGATACGTACTTGCTTTTTTCCTAAACCTGCGGTGGAATAAAATCCAGCAGCAGGAGCAAGCATCACAGTTTGATTATTTACTGAAAATGAGTCTAATAACCAAATGCAAAACGCCTCAGCATCGTCCACAGGGAGTTCTGCAATACAATAAAAAGCTCCTTTGGGCAAGGAAACCCGTACACCTTCTATCTTTTGTAGTTCTTCAATAAGTACATTGCGTCTAAGCGTATATTCAGCAAGTATTTCTTGAAAATATGTATCAGGCACATTGAAGGCTTTTTCGGCAGCAATTTGTGAATAGGTAGGAGGTGAAAGTCGAGCTTGGGCAAACTTTAAAAGGGTTTTCATTACCTTTTTGTTTTTAGAAACGACCCAGCCAATACGAGCCCCACACATACTGAATCGTTTTGAAACCGAATCAATCATAATAGCGTGTTGTTCAACGCCTTGCAGGTGCATAATCGAAAAATGTGATGCTCCATCGTATACAAATTCGCGGTACACTTCGTCAAAAATCAAAAATAAGTCGTGCTTTATCGCTATCTGAGCCAATTGCTGTATTTCTTCCTTTGAGTACAAATATCCTGTAGGATTTCCAGGATTACAAATCAGAAAAGCCTTAGTGCGAGGAGTAATTTTCTTTTCAAATTCCTCGATAGGAGGCAACGCAAAATTGTCCTCAAAATGAGAAGTTACAGGCACGCCCACCGCATCAAACGCTGTAGAAAAACTAATATAATTAGCATAATATGGTTCAGGAATGATAATCTCATCACCAGCGTCGGCTATGGTAGCTACTACGTATTTTAGTGCCTCAGAACCACCCGAAGTTACTATAATATCAGTAGTATCTACATCGATATTATTCTTTTTATAATATGCTACAATTTGCTGTCTAAGGCTGTCAATTCCCTCACTTTTAGTGTATTCCAAGACGGAAGGAGAAAAATTTTTGACTGCATCAATAGCCATTTGTGGGGTTTTGATGTCGGGTTGCCCGATATTCAAATGAAATATTTTTTTCCCTTCTTTGATAGCTTTTTCAGCATAAGGGGTTAGCTTTCTTATTGGAGATTGAGGTAATGTTTCACCTCGTTGGGATATTTTTGGCATTTATAAATTTACATTTTTGCAAATATATGAAATGAATAAAAATTTTGAATATTTTTTTGATATTTTTTTCATACGGCTTTAGTTCTTCTTTTTTTTAATTATTCCTAACAAAAAAAGGAACTGTTAAAAATCCGTTAGTTATGTGAAAATTGCCAATGATTTTCGGATTGCTCATTTTTCAAACTTGTTACTTCAAAAAAAAGTATTACTTTTGTCCACACGAAAATTATATCAAAATTATGTTTGGAGACCTTATGGGTATGATGGGGAAACTCAAAGAAGCCCAACAAAAAATAGAAGAAACAAAACAACGTCTAAACCACGTTTTAATTGATGAAATCTCATCTGATGGAAGTGTAAAAGTTACAATGACTGCCAACAGAGAAATTAAATCATTGGAAATCAATGAAAAACTATTAGAAGACAAAGAACAATTGGAAGATTATTTGGTACTTACACTAAACAAAGCTATTGCGAAAGCTACCCAAATTAATGAAACCGAATTAGGAGCTGCCGCAAAGCAAGGTTTGCCAAACATTCCAGGACTTTTCTAATTGACAAATCTATTACGTATAATATTGAATTTTTCAAAATTCTATAACTTTTTTACAATAAAAATATAAAAAAAGATTTGAATTGTTAAATAATTCACCATTTAATAAAGAATTATGGGTAAAATAATCGCTATCGCAAATCAAAAAGGTGGAGTAGGGAAGACCACTACTTCGGTTAATTTGGCGGCTTCATTAGGAGTGCTTGAAAAAAAAGTATTGCTAATAGATGCTGACCCTCAGGCAAATGCTACCTCTGGCTTAGGTATAGATGTAGAATCAATTGAGCATGGAACTTATGAACTTTTGGAACATACTTTGACAGCCAAAGATATGATTATCAAAACCTCTTCACCTAATTTGGATTTGATTGCTGCACATATTGATTTGGTGGCTATCGAAATAGAATTGGTAGATAAAGAACGCCGTGAATATATGCTAAAAAAAGCATTGGAGCCTGTTAAAGATTTATATGATTTTATATTGATTGATTGTGCTCCTTCATTAGGACTTATAACTCTAAATGCCTTAACCGCAGCCGATTCTGTGATTATTCCTATTCAGTGCGAATACTTTGCTTTGGAAGGATTGGGCAAACTTTTAAATACAATTAAGCAAGTACAAAAGGTTTTCAACCCGAATTTAGATATCGAAGGATTATTACTTACGATGTATGATGCGAGATTGCGTCTATCGAACCAAGTTGTAGAGGAAGTACAAAAGCATTTCAGCGATATGGTTTTCAAAACTATTATTCAACGAAATGTACGCCTAAGTGAAGCTCCAAGTTTCGGTGAAACTATTATCAATTATGATGCAACAAGTAAAGGAGCTACCAACCATATCAATCTGGCTCAAGAGATTATAGATAAAAATAAAATTTAAAAAAATCAATGGCTAAAGTATTTAAAAAACAGGCTTTAGGAAGAGGTGTTTCTGTTATTTTTGGGAATAATCCTGATAATGATATCAATTCGGCTAACGACAAAAACGCTGAAAAAATCGTAGGAAATATCATTGAATTAGAGCTTGATTCCATCGAAGTAAACCCGTTTCAGCCTCGTACATCGTTCAATGAGGATGAATTACAGGGGTTAGCTTCATCTATCAAGGAATTAGGGGTAATTCAGCCTATTACTGTTCGAAAAATAGGATTTAATAAATTCCAGTTAGTTTCGGGAGAGCGACGTTTTCGTGCTTCCAAAATAGCTGGTTTACAGACCATTCCAGCATATATTCGTATCGCTGATGATAATGAATCTTTGACAATGGCTTTGGTCGAAAACATTCAGCGTCAAGATTTAGACCCCATAGAAATAGCACTTTCTTACCAGCGTCTAATCGAAGAAATAGACCTAACACAAGACCAAATGAGTAAGCGTGTAGGTAAAAAACGCTCTACCATTACCAATTATTTGCGATTACTAAAACTCGCTCCTGTAATACAAACAGGCATTCGTGACGGATTTATCACAATGGGACACGGGCGTGCCATTATCACTATCGAAGATACTGAAAAGCAAGTAGATATTTATCAGCAGATTATTGCTGGAAATTTATCGGTTCGTGAAACAGAAGATTTGGTTCGCAAAATTCAAAATCCTGAATCAGAAAATACTGATAATTATACATTTACAGAAAATAATACTAAAATATCAACCAATACTTTAAGTGCAGGTGTACCTTCATTCGTACAGGAAAATATCAATTATTTCAATCATTTCTTTGGTACGAAAGTTTCTGTAAAGGTAGCCAAAAACGGCAAAGGAACGCTAACCATTCCTTTTTCATCCGAAGAAGATTTCAAACGCATTCAAAGTTTATTAAATAAAAATGACTAAATCGATTGTTTTCATATTTGTAATGTGGCTTAGCTTGTATGTATCGTATGCACAACAAAAAAACGTGCAGACCGATACATTACAAGTGAAGGCTACTGAAAACAATACTACTCAAATACGAAAAATCACGTGGAACACCGACCCGTTATCACCTGCAAAAGCAGCTTTTTATGCGGCTATACTCCCTGGATTAGGACAAATTTATAACAAAAGCTATTGGAAAGTACCGCTCGTATATGGAGCTATCGGAACGGGGATTTATTTTTACATTCAGAATACGAATGAATTCAATAGATACCAAACCGCTTACAAAAGGCGAATGGCAGGTTATACAGACGACGAATTCTATGGGAATCGAAGTGATGGTCAGCCACGTTTAAGTACAGATGGATTACGCCGAGCCCAACAGTTCTATCGTCGTAATCAAGAATTATCCCTTTTGATAACAGCAGGATTGTATGCCCTAAGCATCATCGAAGCCAATGTAGATGCTCACTTAAAGCAATTTAACGTTGATGACCAGCTTTCCATTGAGCCTTTTATCCAAAATAATGAAATTAACGCCAAACCGCAGTTTGGGATAACGATGCAATACCGATTCTAATTTCTTTAGATTTCTAATAACAAAGTTTCAGTCAATATCTCAGATGAAATATATATTACTTATTATCAGCTTTTTAACCACAATACATTCTTCCTTTGCTCAAACCAATGAGCAAAAAGTAAAACGCATTGAAATAATCTATGGTGGTGAATTTACGATTGATAATGAAAAATATCCTGGGGCAACTATTTTTAAAACAGACGGAAAAAAAATACAATTTCGTCATCAAGGGCTGGACGTTTGGTGTGATTTGGCAGTTCTTTATGAAGACCGAAATGAGGTAATTGCCCACGGTGATGTTTTCCTACAACAAGGAGATACACTCCAAATGAATAGCCAATACATTTCCTATAATGGAAATCTCAAAACGGCTATCGCTCGAGAACAAGTAGTACTGAAAAACGAAACAATGACCCTCGAAACCGAAGAACTGTTTCTGGACAGAAACACTCAAGAAGCATACTATAATAACTTTGGGAAAATTACCGATGTAGACAACGTACTTACAAGTGAAACAGGAAAATACTACATCGAACGTAAAAAAAATCAATTTACCAATTCGGTCAAAATTGTCAATAAAGACTTTGAAGTAAACTCACAAGTACTTGATTATTATCACCCTACTGGGAATGCGTACTTCTACGGAGCTACTACCATTATAGGGAAAGATTATAAAGTATACTGTGAACAAGGCTTTTATGATACCCGAAAAGAGCAAGGATATTTTATGAATAATGCCGTTATAGACTATGATTTTAAAACTATAAAAGGCGATAGTTTGTATTTTGATAAAGTACGAAATTTCGCTTCGGCAACTAATAATATCGTAATTATTGATACGATAAACCAAACTACGGTAAAAGGGCATTACGGCGAAATTCACAAGGCTCAAGACTCAATGTTTATTACGAAAAAACCTGTAATTATCTCGCTAATAGAAAAGGATTCTATGTACATGCACGGAAAGAAAATTTTGGTTACAGGCAAGGAAAAAAACAGAATCATACGTGTATATCCCGATGCTCGTATTTTCAAATCGGATATGCAAGCCAAATGCGATTCCATTCATTCCGATGAATTTAAAGGACTTACACAACTCATAGGCAAACCCATAACTTGGACAGGCGAAAGCCAAATGACAGGCGATAGTATACATCTTATTGCCAATCCCAAAACAGAACAGCTTGATTCACTGAAAGTTTTTAATAATGCACTTGTGGTAGAAAAAGATACGCTGGGCGATGGCTATAACCAAGTGAAAGGCAAAGTTTTATACGGAAAATTCAAAAAAAATAAACTACATCAGATTGATTTTGTGCAAAATACAGAATCTATCTACTATGTTTATAACGATAAACACGAAAGAGTAGGCATCAACAAACTCACTTGTAGCCATATCAAACTATATCTGGACAAAGAACAACAAGTAGAACGTATTGTATTTATTACAGA
>JAUNHN010000206.1:0-1319 GCA_030523915.1 Capnocytophaga sp.
AATCTAAAAGTAACTTATGAGAGTAAATACTATGAATATGTCATTCAATATTGATAACGATACCGTTGTTATTTATCCGCCCAGTAAATTAGCCGAAGGATTGCAGTTTGCCAAAGATAAAAATATTTTTTCTATCCGCATACAAGGTAATCAGCACGCAATCTTTGATTTGGATTTTAATGCTTGTAAAATATTTCCTGAAATTAAACGCCTTGTAATATATGGAAATATTAAAATTGGTAAAGTGATACCGTCTGATGATTTTTATCACTCACAAATACAGAATATTATTCTTTATGAGAATTTCATATTTCCATTAGAATTACATCGTTTAGCACACTTAACGCATTTAGATATTGTTGAAACGGCTAAATTAAAAATAACTAAGCTGCCTGAAACGCTCTCTTGGGCAAAGATAAGCAAATTATCACACGATACTTTAAAGGTTTTTGCTGATGCCCCCAATCTATCACAATTAGACCTTATATCACCTAAAATCAGTAGTTTAAGCGGTATAGAAAGTTGTACTAATTTAGAATGCTTGTTTTTGTTTGGTGCGAATAAATTAACAGATATTAGCAGTATTAACCAATTAAACCATTTAAAACGATTAGAATTTGAGCGTTGCAAAAAACTGACGCAATCAGATTTAGCCCTTATCACATCAAATAGTTTGCAAAGGTTAGAAGTCCGTTTTCCAGTAGAAGATTTATCATTTTTAAAAAATTTCCCTAATTTGCAAGAGTTTTGTTTTACAGATGTGAAAGATGGCAATCTCAATCCGATTTTAGATAGCCAAATTAAAATGGTAGGATTTTCAGGTAAAAAACATTATTCACATCGTTTCGATGAATTAAGTGCCTTGTTACAAGAAAAATGGTTTAATACAAATATCAAATAGGTTGGCTTAACACCCCCAAAAAAAGTGCAGGCTGCTTCTGAATTTTCAGGTAGCCAATGTAGGAAATCGTGGAACACAACGAATTGTTATAGATAGGAAAAATAAGAAGGCATATTACCGCTATGGGTATTATGACTCATTTATTGAAATAATTTAAGTGAATGGAAACAATGAAATTTATTAGTGTTGATGTAGATTTTTTAGAAATATATTCTAAAAATTTAGATGATGAGCGTCATAATTTCCATACAAAAATGGCTGAAATTTTTGGTTTTCCTGATTTTTATGGTGGGAATATGGCTGCTTTCGTAGACTGTTTGTTTGATTTAAGGATGTATGAAGATATGGAACCAATGGTTTGTTATTCTTTAAGTGTAGATGAATGTATTTTATTGAATGTCAAAAACCTATCAAAAAT
>JAUNHN010000206.1:1329-2531 GCA_030523915.1 Capnocytophaga sp.
ATTTCAGATGGTTTGAGGTATGATTTTTTATTAGCCATAGGACGAGTTAATACAATGCATACAAAAAGCAAAATTCCTACCATTTTAATAAATTTAATAGAGTGATGGCAAGCAAGTAAATATGGCTTAATCGAGAATATGAAAATTACTAACACACCTAAAACACTCGGTCAAAAGAAAGGCAAGTTTATATGGAAAATAAAGAGATAGCTAAAAATATTCTCAATGATTTTAAAGGAGAATTGAATTTTGATAACTGGTTAGAAAATATAGGAAAATTTCCTAAAAATAGAGAGAAAATTTATTCATTTAATTGTAAAAAAATTGAAACATTACAAGAGGCAAAAAAATGGATTTCCAATGATGAATTGTGGGAAGGAGTACAAAGAGTATCTGGTAATTATTTATTCAATTTATTTCAATCTCAAACGGGCAAAGGGGAAATGGTAGATGAATTTGGGCAATGTATAGCGAAATTCTTTCATACACATCAAACTTTAATAAAAAATAAAATAAAAGAAAAAAAACTAAAAGTTGATGATACTTATATTGCAATGTATAGTATTACATTGGAGGCTTTTGTAGAATTTTCAATTAACAAAGTTTCTAAAAATATAAATATTAATTTAAACTTAGAGCTTCTTAAACTTATTAATGAAGGCTATCTTCCGTGTGGTTGGCAGTTTTATCAGCCAAAACTCATAACCGAATATAGCAATATTCCTTTTGACTATTCTTCGGGCTGTTTGTATATTTATTAAAAGTGTGTATATCTTACTTATGGAGTTTTTTCATTGCATTAGATAGCATAAATTGAGTTGAAAACTCAACGAAAAATACGGATTTAATCAAAACCTTTCAGATGACCTTAAATCCAAAGGTAGCCTGAAATCCACCGACCCCAAACGCACTGTATTCATTTGGGACGGTAGCAAAATGGTGCAGGAGTATAACTACAAAGGCACTTATACCTACATCTATACCGACCAAGACAGCTACGAGATGCTGGCACAAATATTTCTAAATGGCTGTTTTCCCAGTTAAAAATTTCTTACTTGTAGACACTTTGTAGACGCTTATTTCTTGGTGGCGAGCAGGTTTATATGTAATTTTGCCGAAGTTATTAATCATTTAAAATTAACTATTAATCATTTTTTCAATAAGATGTTCAAGAATTAAATTGAATATACAATAAAATCTAA
>JAUNHN010000207.1 GCA_030523915.1 Capnocytophaga sp.
TCGTTTGGTAATAACTTCATTTTCTATTTTTATATCGGCTATTGGGCAGAAGCAAATAAATGAAAAACTATTACTACCAGCTTGATTATCACTACTTTCAAGTAAAATACTATTCGGATATTTATCTCTTATTTTTAGATAAATACTTACTGGTGTTATTGTGTCTGCTATTATTTTTTTAAATTTCGTTTGTAAATAGTACATAATTTTAAATTTAGCTCTTGAGAAATTTATTTTTTTGCTTTAATTTCCCTTTTCCTTTAAAAAACAAAAATACAAAATATTTGGTTTAGATACATAAAGATTACAAAAAATTTACTATTTTTGTGATATGGAACAAATACTTGTTAAATATCTGCCTGAAAATGCCGTTTTGCCGTGTTTTGAGCTTATCAAATATCATAATATATACTTAAAAATAGTTAATGAACGAAAAACAAGACACGGTGATTATCAACAACTTAACAACGGACAGCATCTCATTACTATCAATGCTGGTACTAATAAATACCGATTTTTAATCACACTTATACACGAAATAGCTCATTTGGTGGCTTTTGAAAAATTTGGCAGACTGATAAAACCACACGGAAATGAATGGAAATATACCTTTCAGCAACTGATGCTCCCTTTTATCTCTCCCCATATTTTTCCTCCACAACTATTGGGAATCGTAGCCAAGCATTTTAAAAACCCTATGGCAAGTAGTGATACTGACCCTATACTGGCTATTGCCCTAAAAGATTATGACAAACAACAAACTATAAGTTTTCTGTTTGAATTACCCATAGGCTCTCTATTCCGTATTAAAGACGGACGTGTTTTTCAAAAAGGAAAAAAACGTATCAAACGTTTTGAATGTAAAGAAATTGCAACCGGAAGAAGCTATATTTTTCAGCCTCACGCCGAAGTAGAACCTTTAAAAATAGAACATTTTTGAGGATTTTCTGTAAAAGAAAACTATCTTTTATGCTGAAAAATCGAAATCAAAACATATAAAATCACAATGACTGGAAGTGCTATCCAATGTAAAAACAACAAGCACAACACACTGATAATAAGATATATATATTTAACTTTGTTATTTCTAAATGAAAAATCTTTAAACTTCAATGCAAAAAGAGGTATTTCTGCATTTAACATATAGGCACTCAAAAGTGTAATTCCTACCAAAATCCACATATTTTGTAGCACAAACGCTATCCACTCTGTCGATTGATATTGCAAAATAATAGGTAATGACAAGATAAACAGTGCATTGGCAGGTGTAGGTAATCCTATAAAACCTGTTGTTTGGCGTGTATCAATATTAAAATTAGCCAATCGGTATGCTGAAGCCAAGGTAATTAAAAACCCGAAATAAGGAATTATTTCTGCAATTATTCCTGATTGAGCCACTACAAAATCGCTTTTGGAAAGTAAATGATACATTGCTATACCAGGAACAACACCTGCCGTTACCATATCTGCCAAAGAGTCGAGTTGCAAACCCAAATCTGACTTTACATTTAATAATCTTGCAAAAAAGCCATCAAAAAAATCAAAAAAAATACCCAATGCCACAAAGAAAAAAGCCCAATCCAATTTGCCTTTCATCGCCAAAACCACAGCGATGGTTCCGCAAAACAAATTGGATAATGTGATTATATTAGGAATATGTTTTTTCATACTAAATAAATTTTGGCATAGATAAAATTTCTTCTGTAAAAGCTATTTTCATTAAACAAAAAAATTAAATGGCAGATATTTTTTATATCTGCCATAGAAAAATTTTTCTCAATTATTGACAAGTATCAGCGTCTAAATAATCTGGATATGTATCACTATCACAATTAGGATAGGTAATAATTCCATAATCATCACGTTCTATTTCTTCCAACGAAGATTTACCATCTTTATCATGGTCGGCTCGTTTGGTTTTAATTAATTTTACAATAAAAATTAAAGGTGCATACGCAGGAATAATCGATGTTGAACTACTGAAATACGCCAAACCTGAAGGAATGAAAAACACCCCTACTCCACCGTCATTAGGAACCGTTACTGTACCATCGGCATTTATAACAATATCAGAAGCTGAGCCTTTTAGCTGTGCAATTCCTTCTCTAAATCCTTTTATCGTACCTGTCCCTTGAACTATGTTGCCTAATAAGTCCATCCAATTAGAACGCGTATAACCTACCGTTTGGTCAAAAACTGTTCCGTTAAGCAACTGCCCTTTGTACGACACAAATACCGAATCAGCTACACTTGATTGATTACCAGCACCTTGCTGAATAGGCAAGTAATACAATTTATGGCGTACCTTATTATTATTTGCATCATATATATCTAACTCAATCGTCTCCACTTGGTCAAATAAAGGGGTTTTAGTTGCATTATTCCCAGCTATGGTATCTAACGTAACTTCTTGATTTTCAAAATTATAAAAATGAGTTTTTAAATACGAAACTATTGAAGTTTCATTCTCATCACGTACTTCCGTTACATCACGTGGCTGAACCGTTTGTGTTTCTGTCTCACTTTTTT
>JAUNHN010000045.1 GCA_030523915.1 Capnocytophaga sp.
CTGACAAACGACATCGTTTAGCCTAAAAATTCAAACTTTCTTTCATTTTTTCAACCACTTTAAAGGCAATTGGACAAATTTCAGTATTTTTTATGGTCAGACTGCCAATTTGGTATATTTTTTTTCTGTCGGTATGTGGGTATTCACGACAGGCTTTCGGACGTACGTCATAAATCAAACAATAATTATCCGATGCTAAAAATGGACAAGGAACGGACTGAAAAACATAATCCTTGTCTTCATCTACGCGTAAATATTTGGTTATAAACTCCGAAGGTTTCATACGTAAATGCTTGGAAATCCGTTCTATGTCGATGTTTGTTAAAAGTGGTCCTACGGTTTTGCAACAATTCGCACATTGCAAACAGTCGATTTCAGCAGAAACCTCCTCGTGTATTTCTTGGACTTTATAATCCAAATCTTTGGGCGGTTTTTTCTTTAATCGTCCGAAAAAAAGCTGATTTTCACTGCGTTTTTCTTTGGCAAGTTTAGGTAATTGCGATAAATTAATTTCCATTTTCTTCCATTTTTAGTGAAAGTTCAAACCAACGTTCTGTTTTTTCGTCTAATTCGGTGATAATTTGCTGTAATTTTATAGATTTTTGATGAATTTCATCGGAAGATAGATTTCCATTGGCAAATAACTCCTCTATTTTTGTTTTTTCAGCTTCCAAGTTCGGAATTTCTTTCTCCAATCGGTTAAATTCTTTCTGTTCGTTAAACGAAAGTCCTTTCAATCCGTCTTTTCGCCATACGTTTTTAGTAGTTTCTTTCTTTTCGGAAATATCTTCGGTAGGAGGGGGCGTACTTTCTTCGTATACCCTAAAATCCGTATAATTGCCAGGGAAATCCTCCACGATGCCATCGCCTCTGAAAACGAACAAATGGTCTACGATTTTATCCATAAAATAACGGTCGTGCGACACAACGAGCAAACAACCAGGGTAATCCAACAAAAATTCCTCCAAAACGTTTAGCGTTACGATGTCCAAATCGTTTGTAGGCTCGTCGAGAATCAAAAAATTAGGGTTTTGAATCAAAATAGTACATAAATATAGCCTTTTTAGCTCTCCTCCGCTCAATTTTTCGACATAATCGTATTGTTTTTTGCGGTCAAAGAGGAATCTTTCCAATAATTGGGCTGCCGAAAGCGTTTTTCCTTTGAGTAACGGAATGTATTCGCCATATTTTTGGATAACTTCAATGACTTTTTGTCCTTCTTTCACTTTGATACCTTCCTGCGTGTAATATCCGAACTTAATCGTATCACCGATGATGATTTTTCCACTGTCGGGGGCTATTTTTTGCGTCAGAAGATTCAAAAAGGTGGATTTTCCTGTGCCGTTTTTCCCAATAATGCCGACGCGTTCGCCACGTAAGAAGTTGTAATCAAACTTGTTAAGAATGATACGTTCGCCGTATTGTTTGCTAACATTGTGAAATTCAACTATTTTACTTCCCAAACGCTCCATATTGATTTCGAGTTGCACCACGTGTTCTTTACGGCGTTTGTGGGCTTGTTCTTTGATGATATAAAAGTCGTCAATGCGTGATTTTGATTTGGTAGTACGGGCTTTAGGTTGCCGCCGCATCCAGTCTAATTCTTTGACATATAGGTTTTTAGCTTTCTCTACACTGGCTTGTTCTTGTGCCAAACGCAATTCTTTTTTTTCGAGAAAATAGGAATAATTTCCTTTGTAAGTAAATAACTCGCCGTTATCAAGCTCCACGATTTCGTTGCAAACACGCTCCAAAAAATAGCGGTCGTGTGTAACCAAAAACAGGGTAATATTTTCCTTTGCGAAAAATTGTTCTAACCATTCAATCATCTCTAAATCAAGGTGGTTGGTAGGCTCATCGAGTATGAGTAAATCGGGTTTACTGATGAGAACGTTGGCAAGTGCCAATCGCTTTTTTTGTCCTCCCGAAAGATTTTTGATTTTTAATTGGAGGTTATCTAATTTCAGTTTGGATAGAATTTGCTTATACTGGTTTTCAAAATCCCAAGCATTGTGCAATTCCATTTTTTCAAAGGCTTTTTGGTATTTTATTTCGTTCTCTGGATTCTGTAATGCAGATTCATATTCGTGAATAACCCTCAGAATAGGGTTATCTACTGCAAAAATAGTCTCTTCAATGGTCAAATTTCCGTCAAAATCAGGATTTTGAGATAAAAAAGCAATATGAATGCCATTTCTTGCCACTACTTGACCGCTATCGGGCTGGTCTTTTCCTGCAATTATGTTCAAAAGAGTGGTTTTTCCTGTTCCATTTTTAGCAACAAAGGCAATTTTTTGGTCTTTATTAATACCAAAAGAGATATTTTGGAACAAAACACGTTCTCCAAACGATTTCGATATGTTTTCTACGGATAATAAGTTCACAGATTTTTAATAACAAATAATTAGATTTTGAAAAATATAAAACACTTAAAATCAGCCGTATATAGTTATTTTATAAGTGGGATATAGCTTCCGTATCCTTCTTTTTCCATTTCTTCTTTTGGGATAAATCGCAAGGAAGCACTGTTTATGCAATAACGTAATCCGCCTAATTCCTCAGGTCCATCGGTAAATACGTGTCCTAAATGAGCATCGCCTGTTTTGCTTCTTACCTCAATACGACGCATTCCGTGTGAAGTGTCTGTTTTTTCCTTGATTAAGTTCTTTTCTATTGGTTTTGAGAAACTTGGCCACCCGCATCCTGAATCAAATTTATCCGAAGAAACGAATAATGGTTCGCCTGTGGTAATATCTACATAAATTCCTTGCCGATATTCATTCCAATAGGCATTTTTAAAAGGAGGTTCGGTTGCATTTTCCTGAGTTACAGCATATTGCTCTGCTGTAAGTTGGCTTTTTAGTGTTTTTTTATCTGTTTTTTGAAAGGTTTTCATAGGATTGGTATTACGTGCTAATTCAAATAATTCAGGTGAGATGTGGCAGTATCCATTAGGATTTTTGTCCAAATATGCTTGATGATATTCTTCGGCTTTGTAATAATTTTTTAACGGAAGAACTTCTATTACAATAGGTTGCGAATAGTTTTTTGCTAATTCTGCAATGGCAGCTTGAATAATAGGTAAATCCGAGGTATTTTTATAATAAATACCTGTCCGATATTGTGTACCGATGTCATTACCTTGCTTGTTGAGTGAAGTAGGGTCAATAGTTTTGAAATATAAATCGATGAGCTTTTTTAAGTCAATATCTTTCTTATTATATACGACTTTCACAGTCTCAGCAAAGCCTGTATTTCCTGAGCAAATTTGTTTATAGGTTGGGTTTTTATCATTTCCATTAGCGTAGCCTACTTCGGTGGAAATAACTCCTCGTATTTGTTTGAAAAAATGTTCCGTTCCCCAAAAACAGCCTCCTGCAAAATAAATTTCGGATTTTTCCTTTGAATAATTTTCTTTCTGAAGTTTTTTATCTTGAATAGTAATTTGATTATCAGTATTTTGGTTAGTTTTATGCCCATTACAATTTATTATCCAAAATAAAAAGAAATGTAGAAATAAAAGATTTTTCATAAGTAATAGAATTAAAATGTTTTTTGCTTCTTTTTTAGCATCTAAGATTTTAAATATAGATATATCTAATAAAATTTTAAAAAACTATACAAAGATATAGATTATTTTACTAATTTCGATATTATAACAGAAAAATTATAGATTTATAAGTTTTTTATTGATTTCTTTAATGAGGTTGGGACCTTCATAGATGAAACCTGTGTAAAGCTGTATGAGTGAAGCTCCTGCGTTTAGCTTTTCGATAGCATCATCAGCGGAATGAATTCCTCCAACTCCAATGATAGGGAAGGCTTTACCACTTTTTTCACTCAAAAATCGGATTACTTCGGTAGAGCGTTTGGTAAGAGGTTTTCCGCTAAGTCCGCCAACTTCATTTCTATCAGCAGATTGCAATCCTTCGCGGGAAATCGTTGTGTTTGTGGCAATTACACCTGCAATTTTGGTTTCTTTTACAATGTCGATAATGTCAAGCAATTGTTCGTCAGTCAAATCAGGTGCGATTTTTAGTAAAATAGGTTTTTGTTTTTCTTTGCTGAGATTTAACTGCTGTAAAGTATTGAGTAGTAATGTAAGCGGTTCTTTTTCTTGTAAAGTTCTCAAATTAGGAGTGTTAGGAGAACTTACATTTACCACAAAATAATCTACATACGGAAAAAGTTGTTCAAAGCAATAACTGTAATCGTTTACCGCTTCTTCGTTGGGGGTAACTTTGTTTTTACCGATATTTCCTCCGATAAGTACGTTTGTATTGGTTTTCAGTCGTTTAATGGCTTCTTCCACCCCTTGATTATTAAAGCCCATTCGGTTGATGATGGCTTTATCTTCTTTAAGTCGGAATAAGCGTTTTTTTGGGTTTCCAGGTTGTCCTTTGGGTGTAATTGTCCCAATTTCGACAAATCCGAAGCCTAAGTTTGACAATTCTTTATATAGTTTTGCTTCTTTGTCGAGTCCAGCGGCAAGTCCCACAGGATTTTTAAATTTGATTCCGAATACTTCCCGTTCTAATAACGGATGTTCTACGTGATACTGAGAACGTAACAAAGCAGGAACACCAGGTATTTTATGGATAAATTTCAATAATGAAAATGTCAAATGATGTGCTTTTTCAGGGTCTAATGAAAAGAGAATGGGTTGGATAAGTTGCTTATACATAGCTATTTATATTTTAGATTAAAGATGATTCAAAATCAAATAATTAGATATGAAAAAAGAGACCTTCAAAAAATGAAAATCTCTTTTTGGTGGGAAGAGCAGGATTCGAACCTGCGAAGACATAGTCAGCAGATTTACAGTCTGCCCTCGTTGGCCGCTTGAGTATCTTCCCAAATGCGGGTGCAAATATACGCATATTTTTGGAATAAAAAAGTTTTTTGCGAAAAAAAATACTTAGCCGCTGATTGTGAATGTGTTGAAAATTGATAATTTAATAAAATTAAAAACTTAATATTATGAAATTAATAATTTTTTAATTTTTATGTGCATTTCAGATAAAAATAGTATCTTTGCATTCGCTAAAAAAATAATAAAAGTAATTTAATTATGGATTGGATAGTGAACCTATTTTCAAACCACGAAAGTGTGGCTTACACAGTGATTATTTACAGCATTGTGATTGCATTGGGTGTTGCATTGGGCAAAATTCGTATTTGGGGGATTTCATTTGGAATAGCTTGTGTGCTTTTTGCAGGAATAGCGATGGCACATTTTGGATTTACGGTTGATGCTCATATTCAGCATTTTGTAAAAGAATTTGGGCTTATTTTGTTTGTTTATACAATTGGTTTACAGGTAGGACCTGGTTTTTTTGCTTCTTTTCAACAAGGAGGCTTGAAGCTCAATAGTTTGGCTATTTTGTCGGTAGTAGCGTGTGTACTTACCGTAATAGGTTTGTATTATGGTACAGGAACGGGAATGGCAGAACTTGTAGGTATAATGTCTGGTGCGGTAACTAATACTCCAGGTTTAGGAGCTGCACAACAAGCAATTACAGATATTTTTAGAAGCAACGGGGCTTCACAAGAGGATATTAGTAATGTGTTATCAAATGTATCAAACGGATATGCTGTTGCTTATCCTTTTGGGGTATTGGGAATTATTTTGGTAATGATGATTTTAAAAGCTGCTTTGAAAGTAAATCTCGAAGCAGAAAAACGCCTTAACCAATGGAAAATCAACAAAAATAATTCGAGTGTAGATAAAATAGCTGTTTGGGTTGAAAATCCTATTTTGTTTGGAAAACACGTAGCTATTATTAAGTATACTTTGGGAATGGATTTTGTAATTTCCCGATTATATCGTGATGGCAAAGTACTTTTAGTGGATAAAGATACACATCTTCAAGAGAAAGATGTATTACTTTTGGTAGCCAATCCCAAAGATTTTGAAAAAATTTCTACATTGGTAGGTAAAAAAGAAAATTTATCTCTTTTTGCTGAAGAAGCCACTGATATTGTCTCTCGCCGAATGAATGTAACTAATAAGCAAGCCTATACTAAAAAATTAGGTGAAATAAATGTTCGGGAGCAATATGGAGTTACGATAAGCCGTGTGTATCGTGCTGGTATTGAGTTTGTTCCTACGAAAGATACAAAATTGCAGTTTGGAGATACAATTACTGTAGTAGGAGATGAAGAGCATATTAAATTGGTAGAGAAAATATTTGGAAACTCTAAAAAACGTTTGCAACATCCTCATATAGCCGAGCTTTTCTTTGGGATTGTACTTGGAGTTATTTTAGGTTCTATTCCGTTATATATACCAGGAATGTCATCACCTATAAAACTTGGTTTGGCAGGAGGACCTCTTATTGTGGCTATTTTGATAAGCCGATACGGAGGGCGATTTTCCGTTACACATTACGTTTCCCATAGTGCCAATCTGATGGTTAGGGAAATAGGAATTGTGTTGTTCTTAGCAAGTGTAGGATTGGGGGCAGGTAAAGATTTTATCAGGACTTTAGCCGAAGGTGCTGGTTTGCAATGGATGCTAATGGGAGTTGCTATCACATTGATTCCTCTGATAGTAGTTGCTGTGGTGGCACGATTCTATTTCAAGCTAAATTTCCTTGAAATATGTGGTTTGTTATCGGGTTCACAAACAGACCCTCCTGCATTGGCTTTTGCTCACGATGTAACTGGTTCTGATGCTCCTGCCGTAACATACGCAGCTGTGTATCCGCTTACTACCTTTATGCGGATTATGGTAGCCCAACTGCTGATAGTGTTATTTTTATAAGTTAATTGAATATCCTTTTATGCAAAAGAAAATTTAAAAATTAGGATATTCAAAATAAACTATATTTTAAAAAACAAAAACTGTTTAAAGTTGTTTTAAAATCCTGTGGAACATACTTTAAACAGTTTTTTTATTTGGAATAGAATGTTTTTATAAATCTCTTCGTTTTATTAGGTAATAAGAAAAATAAACAAAGGTTACTATCCAAAAAAGAGAGATTAGCACGCTTCCTATGGCAACTCCATAATCATTCCCTAATTCCATACCTACCTGATTAGCAGCGACTCGTATGCCTGACATCCTTGTAAAAGGTTCTTGAATGAGGCTACCAATAGCTTTAAGCGGAAGAAAACGAACTATAAAATCCAAGACATTGCCATTATAATAAGAAATTGCTGAAATAATACTTTCTACAATGTACCAAAGTACTAAAAAACCTAATGAAAAAGCAGATTTACGGGTAAGTACCGCAAAAAACAAACAAATACTGAAAAAACCTACCAATTTCAAAAAATAAGCCAATAAAAATTCCGTTTGTGAGAAAATAACTCCAACTTCATCAAAATTAGAATAAATAAGCCCTAAAATCATCGAAATAATAAATACAATAACCGTAGAAATCAAAGAAAATAAAACAATTACCAAGAATTTCGACAAAACAAATTCGCTCTTACTTAAACCATCGATGAGGTTCTGTTTGAGGGTTTTGTTACTATATTCATTAGCTATCATTGATACAATAACTACTGCCAAAAACAGCTTGAAATAATCGGCAATATACGTGTTAAAATGCCAAATAAACGGAAAATCGAAAATTCCTTCTTTTGCTAAATGAATTTCAAAATATCCTAAATCAATTTTAATAATTGATAATAAAGAAAGAAAAGTAAGTAACCCAAAATATGAAATTATTAAAATTCGGCTACTTCTACTATTCCAAATTTTGATAAGTTCTATCTGTAATAAGCGTATCATAAACAAATTTATTTTTGATTATTAGTGAGTTTAAGGAATTGATTTTCAAGGCTTTCTTTTCGTTTTACTAAGTGTGAAAGTACAAATCCTTTTTCAAAAAGCAGTTGATTTAGCGTTTCGGCTTTTATATCTTTGTTCGGAAAAGCTTTTATTAGGTGGTTTTCAATGGTAATTCTGTTAAAATCAGTTAGTTGTGTAAGAAAATTTACTAAATTTTCATTGTTTTCAGTAGCCAATTCAAAAAATCCGTTGTTATGAATCATTTCATCAACACGTCCATTATAAAGCATTTTTCCGTGTTGTAGAACAATTACGTGCGAACATACTTTTTCCACTTCATCTAAAAGATGCGAAGCCAAAAGCACGGTAACACCTTGGGAAGCAATGTTTTGTATAAGTTCTCGGATTTGATGTATTCCTTGTGGGTCAAGCCCGTTAGTAGGTTCATCTAAAATTAAAATATCGGGGTCGTTGAGTAGGGCAGATGCTATCGCCAATCGTTGTTTCATTCCTAACGAAAAATCTTTGAACTTACGTTCTTTGAACTCCCACAAGCCTACCAATTTGAGTTTCTCTTCTATTTTGAGGGGCGATGCTTCTTTTATTTTACAAACCAGTTTTAGGTTTTCATACGCCGACATATATGGATAAAAATTCGGGCGTTCGATAATAGCTCCTATTCGTTTGAGAGCCTGCTGATTAGAAACTTTTCCTCCAAACCATTGGTAAGTGCCTGACGATTTGTTTACCACATTGAGAATCATTCCTAATGTAGTAGATTTACCACTTCCATTAGGACCTAACAACCCATAAACATTCTTTTTTTTGATTCGGAATGAAATATTATTTACGGCATTAAATTTTCCAAAATTCTTTGTTAGGTTTTGGACTTCTAAAATTGTATCCATTTGTAAAAGATTTAAAAAAAGATTGTTTTACAAACTATTGTAAAACAATCTTTTATGAATAAAGGTTAAAATTCGGCAGAATTTACAGTTATATCTTTATTTATTTTTTTAACCAATCCTTGAAGCACTTTCCCAGGTCCTATTTCGATGAACTCAGAGGCTCCATCTTGAATCATTTGTTGTACACTTTGTGTCCATTTTACGGGAGCCGTGAGTTGGTTAATTAGATTTTGCTTAATTTCGTCCTGATTGTAAACAGCTTTAGTTGTAACATTTTGATAAACAGGGCATATTGGTTTGTTAAAAGTTGTACTTTCGATAGCTTTTGCGAGTTCTTCTTCCGCAGGTTTCATAAGTACTGAATGAAAAGCTCCACCTACTGGAAGTACCAAAGCTCTTTTCGCACCAGCCTCTTTCATAGCCTCACAGGCTCTTTCTACAGCAGAAAGCTCACCCGAAATAACCAATTGCCCAGGACAATTATAATTGGCAGGTGTTACAATACCTTCTATTTTTTCACAAATTTGTTCTACTAACGCATCGTCCAAACCTAATACTGCGGCCATCGTTCCAGGATGTAATTCACAAGCTCTTTGCATTGCCATAGCTCTTTTTGAAACCAACAATAAACCATCTTCAAACGAAAGAGTTTTGTTTGCCACCAAAGCCGAAAATTCACCTAAAGAATGTCCCGCAACCATTTGAGGCTGAAATGAATCGCCTAATATTTTACTTAAAATCACAGAATGTAAAAAGATAGCAGGTTGTGTTACTTTGGTTTGCTTTAAGTCCTCTTCGCTACCTCCGAACATAATATTAGTAATTGAGAAACCTAAAATGGAATTTGCTTCCTCAAATAGCATTTTGGCTTCACTTGATTTTTCATACAGGTCAAGCCCCATTCCTACAAATTGAGCACCTTGCCCAGGGAAAACATACGCTTTCATATTTTTTTATTTATTAATATTAAAATTGTTAATCTATTTATTGTTTTTGGATATTTGAATATTTAGTCAAATAGCAATCTTTTGTATTGAAAGATAAAGGCAAAAGTAAGGAAATTAAATTGATAAATCAATAAGTTTATTTTCATTTTATAAACATCAATTAAGTTTTTACTTTTATGAGTTAAAATTCTTTGTGTTAAATTATTTTGTATCACTATTTCAGGATTATGTACTTACTATAAATACAAAAACTCTTGCTATATTTTTATAACAAGAGTTTTTCGTATATATTTCTTTTTTTATTATTAGTTTGCTGAAAATACTACGCGTAAAGTAGCATTAACTTGCCCATCGCGCGCTGTATATGTTCCTCGGTTAGCTACTCGGCATTTGTCTCTTGTACAAGAGAAACTAGCTCCTCGACGAACTTTATATATTCCTGTTTCAGCTCCTACAGGATTTGTTTGAGCTTCACTGGAATAGTGTCCAAACCAATCACTTGTCCATTCCCAAGCATTTCCATTGATGTCATAAAGCCCTAATTCGTTTGGAAGTTTTTGCCCTATCGGGTGCAATTGATTTCCTGAATTTTCACTAAACCACGCATAATCACCAATATTGTTTCCTGAACCATCTAAATCTGCATAAATTCCATCTTGGTTTTCACGTTTATTTCCACCTCTTAGAACATATTCAAATTCGGCTTCTGTAGGAAGTCTACCCCCGACCCACTCAGCATAGGCTTTTGCTCCATACCAAGATACAAATACCACAGGATAATTTTCTCTACCTGATTTTGCAACGAAAGTATTTCCTTCTTTTATAATATCACTTCCTTGATACCATAATTTAGAATCTTCCGTTTGATTTCCTTTTGCTGTTAAGAATTTTGCATATTGCTCATTGGTTATTTCATATTTGTTTATTCTGAAATTATCCAAAGTTACTGTGTGAGCAGGACGCTCATCATTTTCACTAATAGTATTCGTAGGCAAACTTCCCATTGTAAAAGAACCTCCTTCCACAGACACGACCCCTAAATCTTCTGGCTTAGGAGCTTGTATTTCTTCAGAAGTAGATTGTTGATTTACAACTTCTTGTGTGCCTTCATCAGAACTTTTGCTACATCCTACTAATGATACAAGAGCTATTACAGCAAGGCTTTTAAATAAATTTTGTAGTTGGGCGATGTTATGCCATTTAACTACTGTTTTGATTTTCTTTTTCATGTGTTTTTATTAGATAACAAATCGGTGCAAATGTATAAATTAATTTTAAATAAAAAATAAATTAAATGTTAAAATATAAACTATATAAAATTAAGTTGTTTAGATAGTAAATAATTTTACAAAAAATATTGTTTGTAATTGTTTACTCCCAATTTTATTTCGGGCTAAGTGTTGTTTTTTGTGAAAATATTTAACTTATAGAATTAGTTTATGATAGACTCATAGACTACTTTTTGGATTTTTGGACGAATACTTTCACGTATTAGCAAGTTATTTTCAGCGGTAGGAAAGGTTCTGTTGGAAAGAAAGACAATTACGATTTCGTTATCGGGGTCAGCCCACGCGTAAGTTCCCGTAAAACCTGTATGTCCGAAGCTAGACATTGGTACGCAACCGCAGGTAGGACCTTCACCCTCAAGTTGTGGTTTGTCAAATCCTAAACCTCTACGGACATTTTCACTACAAAACATACAAGTATTAAATAATGTAACTACCTGTGGCTGTAAAAACCATTCGCCTCCGTAGTAGCCTTTTTGCAAGAACATTTGCATCATTTTGGCTACATCATCGGCGTTTCCAAATAGCCCAGCGTGTCCTCCTACACCTCCCAGCATAGCGGCTCCTTGGTCATGTACATATCCACGTATTTCTTGATACCGAAAGTAAGTATCCACCTCCGAAGGAGCTATATTACTCAATGAAAATCGTTGTAAAGGAAAATAAGTAAGGTGATACGCTCCTAAACCACGGTAGAAATCCTTTTGTACGGCATCAGAAAGTGAGGTGTTTGCCTTTCCTTCGATAAATTTTTTAAAGTAATAAAAAGGTAAATCACTGTATAAATATCTTTTTTTTTTAATGAGTTCACTACTATCTATCTCTTTGTATATCGTGTCAATATAATCTTTTTTGATATACAAATTTTTAGCTACTTGGATTGAGTAATCATCGGTTTTTACATTACTATATATTTCTTTCAGAGGTTTTTTCTGCATATCAAGTGTTTTTTGATAAAACGGAATCCACGAAGGAAATAAAGCATAATGTGAGAGTACATTTATCATTTTCATATTACCTTTGTTAGTATTTTGAAGTTCAGGTAATAGGTCGGCAAAAGTGGAATTGATATTATAATCCTCTTTGGCATAATGTTTCATCATTTCGGGAAGGGTGGCTAAAATTTTGGTAAGCGAAGCAAGGTCATAAATACTATTATCATTTACCAAATTTTTAGAATTATAATCCAATGTTCCAAAATTCTTCCGATATACGATTTTACCTTTTTTAGCTACTAAAACTTGCATTCCAGGAGCCATTCTTTTATCAAGAACCAATTGAGCAAGGCTATCGATTCCATTTAATTTCCGAGAGCTAAGCCCCACGCTTTCAGGAAGTCCATAACCCAATCTGCCTATTTTTTGAGTTTCTACCGATGTATTTACAGGCAGTTCAGGATGAGCCGATACAGGCAATACTCCTTTTCCTTCAATGGCTCCAAAAATAAGTTGAGCCGTTTTCTCTTGGGCTATTTTATGATTTTGGTATGAAACTACGATACTTTCAATGTTTGACAAATTCTTAACATTCAATAAAGCATACGGACGTGTAAAAATGGATAACACCACTTTTTTCTTTTTCGCAACAGCTTCAAGCCAAAGTAATTCATTTGCAGAAAACTGATAGGCATCCCAAGGCGTTTTATCGGATTTGTGCAAACCTATGATGACTGTTTGGAAAGGCTCTATTTCTTTTAGTAATTGTTCGGTTGATTTAGGTTCGATGATGGCTACATCGGCATATTTTCGCAAACTTGTGTAAAACGCTCCACCATTATCATTCCCAAATTTAACATAAGCGATTTTCTGTTTGTCTAATTCTTTGATTGGTAGTAGATTATTACTATTTTTAGCAACAGTCAAAGCATTTTCAAATATTTCTTCGATAAGTAAGTCATCTTCAAGCGTATGTAGGTTGTTGTAAATATTTTTTTCGTCCAATGGAGTAAATTTGGTTAAACCTACCTTATATTTAGCCATTAATATTTTTTTTACAGAATATGCCAAACGTTCTTCTGTGATTTTTTTAGATTGATATGCTTTTTTTATTGATTCAAAGCCTTTTATAAGATTTTCGGGCATTAATAAAATATCATTTCCTGCTAAAAAAGCCGCTACTTCTACATCACCTTCAGGCATATATTCCGAAACGCCTTTCATTCCCAAAGCATCTGTGAAGATAAGCCCTTCGTAACCCATTTTATTTTTCAAAATTCCAGTAATAATTTCATACGAAAGTGAAGACGGAAGTCCTGCTTTAGGCTCTAATGAAGGTACGTTCAAATGCCCTACCATCACGCTAGCAACCCCGTTATTAACCAATTCTTGGAAAGGATACATTTCTATATCATAAAGTCTATCGGCAGGAAATTCAATAAGAGGAAGTGTTTTGTGAGAATCTTTGGCAGTATCGCCGTGTCCTGGAAAATGTTTCGCACTTCCCAATACTCCAGCCGATTGCATTCCTTGCGTAAAAGCGATTCCTTTTGCCGAAACATTGTATTTGTCCTCTCCAAAAGAACGATTTCCGATAATAGGATTGGCAGGATTCGTATTAATGTCAATATCAGGAGCAAAATTAAATTGCATACCGAGTTGCTTACAATGCTCCCCAATGCGATACCCAGCTCGTTCAATGAGTTTGTTATCTTTTACAGCTCCCATAGTCATATTCCAAGGATACGCAAAAGTCGAATCCAATCGCATAGCCAATCCCCATTCAGCATCCATTGACATAAACAATGGAATTTTTGATAAAGTTTGGTATTCGTTATTTAATTTTGCTTGGCGTTTTGGTCCTCCTTTAGAGAAAATAATTCCGCCAATGTGATATTTTTTGATAAATTCTTTTACTTGCTCTGTGTTTTTTGTGCCTATTTGGCTTGAAAATACAGAAATCATAAATAATTGCCCTATTTTTTCATCTAAAGACATATTATTATAGGTGGTTTCTACCCATTTTCGTTGTGCTTCGGCATCTTTACTTGTCAATGGGTTGATTTTTTGTGCATTAATCATTTGAAATGATAGCAAAAATGATAAGAAAAAGTACTTCATCTGTATTATTTATTAAATTAACGACTAAATTGCTAATGATGTTTATATTAAATTTATTCTTTTATACTTATTGGCAGGAAAAATGCCATTGGTTGTCTTTTAAACCTAAGCCAAACGGATTTTGTTAAGTTTTTTAATTCCGAAATGGGAATTTCTCGCGAACGTAAAGCAATTCCTAACGAAAGCGAAAAGCTCACTATAAAATTCCCAAATCCGATAAGTCCTACACCTACAATACACCAAATAAAAAGGTCAATAGGTAGGTTAAAATGAACACCAAATAAGCCATAAGCAAGGTTTCCGCTGGCAAATGTTATATGACGAATATCAATAGGTAATCCCAAAAACGTGCCAATTACACCTGCACTTCCCATAAAAAATCCAAACCAAATATTTGATACTACGCCAGGCCATTTTTTACGCATCCAATTGGCTATTTTTACCATTCGCTGTTTCCCAAAAACTCCTTTTAAAATCGGGTGTTCCGATAAGCGATAGTAAAAATTCGTGAAGTTATTCACACTCGCTACATTTCCCGCAATAATTCCCGATAGGAATAAGAATACACCTGCTATACAAGCGTGAAAAAAAACAGGTGTTTGCCGAATATCCAATTCAGCAAGGAGTGTGTTAGCTTTAGATTCTACAAAATTATAATTAAATAAGTACGTTGTTGCAAAAATAATGAGCATCGCCACAGGAAAAGCCCCGAAAACATTCCCCACAAAAGCGATAAATTGTGAACGGAAAAGCCGTGTGAACAACGCCGAGAATTCGGAGTATTGACGGTCTTTTTGCTTTTGGTCATTTACATTAATATTTTCCAATGTTTTTGCAATGGTCGATGCCGTCATGGCAGGTTGCTTTGTTGCTAAGGTAGAGCCTGTTAGATAAATAACTGTAAACCCGATAGCGTAATTCAAACTATAATTAAGAGCGTGAATAAACTCACTGGAATGTATTTTCGATAGATGAATTTTTACCATACACATAAATGCTACAATAAAACCTCCCCATAATGCAGTATTGAGCATTTTGAAATATTCTTTTGAGGACGAAGTGATGTAATGTTCGCCTGTTTTTCCTGTATAATTCGTAATTTCATACGTGATATTGTAAACGCTATCGTCTATAAGTTTACGAATGTTATTTTTTTTGGAATTGATTTTTACAAGTTTCAAATAAAACTCGACTGTTTTTTTCTTTTTATCTTGTTCATCATTAATAAACAAGAAATTATACAAATTCCGAATACGCTTTATTTGCTGAAGAATAAGTAATAAAGTTTGGTTTACACTGAATGAAACTCCATATTTGGAAGTGTTATTTACAGCTTGTTCCACAAAATGTTCACATTGCTCTGCTAAAATGTTAAGTTGTTTATAATCAAGCTGATGTTCATGTATATTCAAATAGGATTTATTCTCTTGTACCATTGTACGACGAATAGAATTGAGTTCTTCATCTAATGCAATGAAAGGACTGCTAAGCGACGAATATTCAGGCACCATACGCAGTACATCGGTTTGAAGAGCAAAGCCTCCCATGCGTTGGGAAAGAATCATAATGGCAAGCAGTATTTGCTTTGAAACCACTTTGTTCTTTGAATCATTGTAGAACATTTCAAGAGAAAGTATATCAAAAAAGTCATACCAATTCTCCATCGGAATTATTCGTAGCCAATCAGCATCTGATGATTTGTAAAAAATTTGATTTAAAACATATTGAATGTTTTCTTGTGAAGGCTGGTCAGGAATAAGCTGATGTGATAATCGTCTGCGAAGTTCTTTAAAGAACGAAACGCTGTTTAATAAACCAGCATCGGTTAAAATATTGGTTATCTTTTTATTATAAAAAACAGAAATGAGTTTTTGTTTTAAAAAATGAGCTTTTGTAGCATCATTTCGTATTTCTGAAAGTAATTCGTCAATTTCAATAATCGTTGTTTTTTTTGTATAACGCTGGCGGTAATAATCCACTAAATCAAATATAAAATCAATGTCCTCATACTCCGACAGCAAAGTGTATTTTTCAAAAATAGCATTAATAGAATTATGATGTCTTTTTATTGTTAGCATAAATTTTATTTTATGTGGACAAAGATAACAAAAAAGTATAAAATACAATGTGAAAATTACCAAATAAGTAAGAAAAAAGAAACTTTTTTCCGCTTTTTATTGTTCTATTACGATATAGCTCGACACCAACCAATGATTCTGTTGGTCGCCTATATTTGGGGTAGCAGGAATGACGATTTCCAGCGTGTGCTTTCCTTTAGAAAGTTTTCCAAGTGTTACTTTTTGAGGAATTACAGACGAACCAGGACACCAGTTAGAACGCGACAAATCAGAGGAAGCTATACGTTCTTCTATTACTTTTTTCACACGTTGATTATTTTCATCATACGCCATAGCTGTATCTATGCGTGTCCAAACTCCTGATGAAGGATTAAATCTACGGAACGAACCGCAATCATCACGCCAAGGCACGAAATCAATTACTTTTTGGGAATCGAAATATACAGAATTTTTAATCTTGATGAATTCATCACCTCCCGAATGTCCACCGTGACCCGTCGATATGTAATAAAGCTGAGCGTTTTTAGCTTCTTTTGCAAGGTTTATGGTATGTTTTAATGTAGTTTTGGCAAATAAATCAGGGATTTTTTGTCCGTTTACATAATAAACTGTATTTACCAATGGAATGATTTTCTTTTTAGGAAGCGGTCTGCCTGAATATGTTAATGAAACATCAACCAAATAGCCTTTATCTGTCCAAGTATCAATCCAAATACCTACATAAAAAGTTCCCGTGAGAAGTGATTCTAACTGCGATACATCTTGCTGCCACACCACTTCATTTTCCCACGTAGGGACAGAAACAGGTCGATAGTATTTCATATTTGGATATTTACTTTCATCACTAAAATGCCCTACCCCGAAAGGTGTCATAAAACGCAGTAATTCAACAGGTAAATCATACGAAGGTACTGATTTGATACCGTGATAATTATCATTGTCTCCGCTTTCAGTAGGAAGTTTTTTATTTCCTTGAGCCACATTAATTACATTAATAAGGTCTTCATTTTTAAATACAAAACACGACCCTGATTTGTCCCACGAATCGCCGTTAGAACGAAGTTTTACTTCGATAGAAACATCGGTTCCTTTTTTATAAATCGGGGCAGTTACTTTTTTAACAAGCAAACGTCCGTTTTGTAATCGGATAATATCGGAAGAAGTTTCACTGGTTTCGGAAAAATTAACAAGAGCCTTTTCAAAAACAGTTAACGTTGTGGCTTTTTGCGAAAAAATAATGGTAGGAATACACAAAGTAATTAAAATAAAAAGTTGTTTCATAGCAGAATACATAAATGGTTAGTAATAATAAGGCTCAAAAGTACAAAAATATTTTTAACAAAATCATTTTTTCTGAAAATATCCTATTCATTAACTTCAATTTCCTTTACTTGTACCAAACAAAAAATGTATTACCTTTGCAACAAATAAAGTTTGCCTAAGAAACGCCTCAAATGCAAGAAACAATGCGATTGATGTTTTTTCAGCATTACCAATTGAATTACAACAAAAAATAGTAGTATAATAAGTTTAAAAAACAACAAAATATGTCAGACGATAAGAAAGTAATTTTTTCGATGTCGAAGGTAAGCAAAACCTATGCTTCGACGAATAAGCAAGTGCTTAAGGATATTTATTTGAGCTTCTTTTATGGAGCCAAAATCGGGATTTTGGGGCTAAATGGCTCGGGGAAATCTTCCCTCTTGAAGATTATTGCAGGGGTTGATAAGAATCACCAGGGGGAAGTGGTGTTTGCCCCTGGCTACACGGTCGGGTATTTGGAGCAAGAGCCACAACTTGACGAAAGCAAGACCGTTATCGAAGTAGTCCGTGAGGGGGCTGCCGAAATCATTTCGATTTTGGACGAATTCAACAAAATAAACGATATGTTTGGCTTGGAGGAAGTCTATTCCGACCCCGATAAGATGCAAAAACTAATGGATAAACAAGCCGAATTACAAGACAAAATAGATGCGTGTGGTGGCTGGGAAATCGATAATAAACTCGAAATAGCAATGGATGCTCTCAGAACTCCCGAACCAGATACCCCAATTAAAGTGCTTTCAGGAGGGGAACGCCGTAGAGTTGCCTTATGCCGTTTGTTACTTCAACAGCCCGATGTTTTACTTTTAGATGAGCCTACGAACCATCTCGATGCCGAATCGGTACTTTGGTTGGAACAACATCTACAACAATATGCAGGTACAGTAATTGCCGTAACGCACGATAGATATTTCTTGGATAATGTAGCAGGTTGGATTCTCGAATTGGATAGGGGAGAAGGTATTCCGTGGAAAGGAAATTACTCTTCGTGGCTTGACCAGAAAGCAAAACGATTAGAACAAGAAGAAAAAACAGCTTCCAAACGAAGAAAAATATTAGAACGAGAGCTCGAATGGGTTCGACAAGGAGCTAAGGGACGACAAACCAAGCAAAAGGCACGTTTGCAGAACTATGATAGACTTTTAAATGAAGACCAGAAACAACTCGATGAAAAATTGGAAATATACATTCCGAATGGACCACGATTGGGAACGAATGTGATTGAAGCCAAAAACGTTGCCAAAGCATACGGAGACAAATTGTTATATGACAATTTGAATTTTGTACTTCCACAAGCAGGAATAGTAGGTGTAATTGGTCCTAATGGAGCTGGAAAATCAACTATTTTTAGAATGATTATGGGAGAGGAAACTCCCGATGCAGGTGAATTTACTATCGGAGATACTGTGAAAATTGCCTACGTTGACCAATCACATAAAGATATTGACCCGCAAAAATCAATTTGGGAGAATTTCTCTG
>JAUNHN010000208.1 GCA_030523915.1 Capnocytophaga sp.
AACTAATAATCGGTTTGTTTTTGCTACGCTTTTTACAATATCGTGATTTAAGTCAAAAGGCAATAAAGATTGAACATCAATAACTTCAGCATCAATTCCAAATTGTTGTAATTCCTCAGCTGCCTGACTTACAATACGTAAGGTAGAAGCGTACGAAACCAAAGTAATATCTTTTCCTTGACGGATAGTTTCAACTACTCCGATAGGCGTTCTAAATTCACCGAGATTTGTAGGAAGTTCTTCTTTAAGTCGATATCCGTTTAGACATTCAATAACCACCGCAGGCTGATCGCCTTCCAATAAGGTATTGTAAAATCCTGCGGCTTTGGTCATATTACGTGGCGTAAGAATATAAACCCCTCGTAATGTGTGAAGTAACGTTCCCATAGGAGAACCTGCGTGCCAAATTCCTTCTAAACGATGCCCACGAGTTCTAACAATAAGCGGTGCCATTTGTCGTCCAAAAGTACGATAATGTAATGAAGCCAAATCATCACTCATCGTTTGCAATCCATATAGGATGTAATCCAAATATTGAATTTCGGCTATCGGACGCAATCCTCTCATTGCCATACCTATCCCCTGCCCTATAATGGTTGCCTCACGGATTCCAGCATCGGCGATACGATGCACACCGTATTTACTTTGCAAACCTTCTAAACCTTGATTTACATCGCCTATATTTCCTGTATCTTCTCCAAAAATGAGTAAATTAGGATGTTTGGCAAATAAAACATCGAAATTATCACGTAGTACGATACGTGCATCTACAAGTTTAGTATCAACACTATATGTAGGTTTGATTTCTTGTACTGAAATCGGGTTTCTATCATTTTCAATATATAAATATTTGCTGTATTTAGGTTGTGTTTCAGCGATATATTGGTTAAGCCATTCTTTCAGTTTACCGATGGCAGGAGCATTTTCTTTTACTAAATACCGAAGTATTTTGCGTGCAGCACTTACCGTATCTTTGCGTACAGGTGCAGAAATAGCGGCTAAAGTATTTCTGATTTCTTCTATCTTAGACCTATTGGCTTCAATTTGGCTCAAAAGCTCATCAACGATATTTAAAAAAGCAATTCTTTCATTTTTAATAGGTGTTAGATAGGCTTCCCACGCACGTTTTTTTCCTTCTTGAACCATTTTTTTGGCTTGGGCTTCAATTTCGTGAAGTTCTTCTTCCGTAGCCAAATCATTTTCTAAAATCCATTCACGCATTTTAAGGATACAATCAAATGCTTTTTCCCATTCAAGGCGTTCTTTACTTTTATATCGTTCGTGTGAACCTGAGGTAGAATGTCCTAAAGGCTGTGTCAGCTCCCTAACGTGAATAAGAACTGGAATATGTTTTTCTCGGGCTATTTTTCCTGCTTTTTCAAAAGTTTCAATTAGTGTTGGATAATCCCAACCTTTTACGACGAATATTTCAAATCCTTCTCCTTTTTCATCACGTTGAAATCCTTTTAATATTTCAGAAATATTTTCCTTTGTGGTTTGGTATTTGGCAGGAACCGAAATTCCGTAATCATCGTCCCATACACACATTACCATGGGTACTTGCATCACACCTGCTGCGTTAATAGTCTCAAAGAAATGCCCTTCGCTAGTACTTGCATTCCCGATAGTTCCCCAAGCTACTTCATTTCCGTTGTTTGAGAATCCTTCTTTCTGAGTTTCAGTTACTTCTCTATATATTTTAGAGGCTTGGGCAAGCCCTAACAAACGCGGCATTTGCCCTGCTGTACACGAAATATCACTACTACTGTTTTTCTGTTTTGTTAAATCTTTCCAATTGCCATTTTCGTCCAAACTGTGGGTAGCAAAGTGTCCGCCCATTTGTCGTCCAGCACTTGTAGGGTCAGCTTGAATATCGGCGTGAGCATAAAGCCCAGCAAAGAAATTTTCGATAGTGAATGCTCCTATTCCCATCATAAAGGTTTGGTCACGGTAATAACCACTTCGGAAGTCGCCATCTTTAAAAGCTCGTGCCATAGCCACTTGCGGAAGTTCTTTTCCATCACCAAAAATACCGAATTTAGCTTTTCCAGTCCGAACCTCTGTTTTTCCCAAAATACTACACTCTCTACTGATAAGAGCGATTTTGTAATCTTCCAATGTGTTGATTTTAAATTCATTAGAAGATGTTTGTGTTACGGTTTTATTCTTTTTTGTCATAAATTAAAGTTATAGAGGCTTCAAAAATAGTATAATTTTATGAAGTAAACAAAAAAATAGGAATAAAATGCAATGTTAAAGAATGTGAAAAATAGATAATTTTTAAATTGTTATCTTCTAATACCATTTGCATTAACCCATTGATGATACGCTTTACTATTTATAAGGTGTTGTGTATATGTACGTGTAAATTTATGAAAACCAGGCTTTTCAACATCGGCTACAAAATAGAAAAAATCGTGTTTTTCAGGATTTAATACAGCTTCAATTGCCGAAATATCAGGCATAGCAATGGGTGCGGGGGGTAATCCTACGTATTTGTACGTATTATAAGGA
>JAUNHN010000209.1 GCA_030523915.1 Capnocytophaga sp.
GCTCGAAATGACAAGGGTGTCAGGCTGAGCGAAGTCGAAGCCTCTTAGTTGTGTATTGAAGCCTTTTTGGTCTATCAAGCTGAGTGATTTCTCGACTTCGCTCGAAATGACAAGGGTGTCAGGCTGAGCGAAGTCGAAGCCCTATCATTACAAGTCTTTGATACACATACTTTATAGTGTGAGCCTTCGATACACATACTTCGCAGTGCGAACTATGCTCAGGCTGACAATTATCTCTACGCCAATCACTAAACCCTAACTACTAATCCCTAAATCCTATATATTACTGAATTTCAGCGGAATAATAGGTGTCTTCGTATTCGTATCCGTAGGCTTCGGCTTGGTGTTTGCTCATATATTCGTATCGCTTACGGATTTTGTCATACACACGCACCAACTCGCATACAAATTTGTCGCCATCTCGCTTGAAATCATAAAAAATAAGCGTTGAATTATAGCGAAATCCTGTGTGAAAACTCAATCCTTCTTCCGTTCCGCTATATCCAGAGCCAAGTACATTCATACGCCAACTGCTATTCGAATACGCATCGGGATTGGTTTTAAAAGCAAACATTGCATATCGCCGATAGGTGTTTATTCGTTTGGAAAAATCACTTTTAAAATAAATTCGGTCTCCGCGTTTGATGGTTAATTGAGGTTCTGCTATTTGTTCAAAGAAAATTCGGTTCTCGTAGGCTTTTTGCGTGTAATTTGCTGTTGTTGCATCGCCTGAAAAAGCTATTTCGTTGGGCAATTTCTTCAAAAGAATGTAATCGCGAGCGGGTTCAAGGCTTCGGGTGGATTTAAACAACAAATTTCCGTTGAAATCCTTGCGAACAAATAAAAAATCGGACACGCCTGTAAATTGGTCATTCATCAATTTATGCAAATCATTGGTGGTTGTGAAACTCAACTGTGAAAGTGTATTTTGTCGCACTTCGTATTCGCCACTCTGCTGCGTTACAGCACTTTCTTGCGTGTAATCGGATTGCATTTGTAGCGTTCCTTGCTCGGAGAATTTGATAAGAAACGAAAATCCTCCGTAACCAAAATCGCCTTCAAACGAATAATCTCCTGCGAAAATAGCATCTTTGTTGGCAAACAAAAGCGAATCCGTTTTAGGGAAATACAATAACTGCCAACCATACGGAGCCGTATATAATTCTTGCCGAAGGTTTTCCAAATTTTGTTTATTGCGTTGCGAAGGCGAATCGTCAAAGGCATCGGTACTTTTCTGACAGCTCAAAACACTCATTACCAAAGCCAAAATTCCTATGTAATACTTCATTTTTACTGATTTAAAAAAGTTTTTATCTGTTGAATACTAAATAGTTGCAATCGTTTGAGGTCTATTTTGATTTCTTTTTTGAAATATTCCTCTACCATAGCTTGTTTTTGCGTTAAAGCGGCGTAGGCTTGGGCAGCTTTGGCAGTATCTTCTGCGGAAGAAGAATCGGGGGTTTTTGCAATTTCCTGAGCAGCGGTAATTTCGGCAGCGGTGTGCATTATATTAGCACTGATAATTTCAGCGAAATCATCTTCTGGCGAAAGCATTGAATGTATGGTGTAAAAACCAGCATCATTTGCCTGAGTTCCTGCGGTGATATTACTTGCCGTTCTTATAATTGTACAATCTTCGTTGAGTGTTTTTACCGAATAAGTTTTCCCTACGGTGTAAAAACTTTTCAATAAGTTCTGATAATCTGTTTCCGAATCAACCATATAACGATAATCGCTGGAATAGCTACATTCCGACTGTGACCGCAGATAAGCAGACGGATTATCTTTCTCGGGCAAATCGGCAGTGTCCGACAAATAGGCACTGGCACTTATTTGTGCAAATTTATCACGGTCATACGGAAGAAGCTCCATAAGGCGTTTGGCAAATTGATGATGTACAGTTCGCATCAAAATAAACACTTTCACGGGGTCTTTCGGGTCAAAATCATTCACATCGTATAGGTGCATTTCAATGGGATTTTCATCGGGATTATGAATGAGTTCCACGCCGTTGCGGTCAAGGTTTTTTCCGCCGTACATATAAATCCGAATGGGATTTTTCCCTTTAAAGAAATTCGCTCCGCCTAAATTGGGCAAAGTATAAAGTTCAAGCCACAACGCTTTGATAGTTTTCAGCACTTGTTGCACTTTATCGGGCGAAGGCGGATACGCATAGCTTCCTTTTGGGGCAGTATTTGTATTCCATCGGTACTCAACGGCAATATTATAAGGCTGAACAAATTCCGTTTGGATATATGTATCCAATTCGGTTTGATTGCGTTGAACGATATTGCTATCCACAACGCTTTCTTGCGAGAGTTTCTCCTTATTACAACTTACTACAAATAGTATTGCTATTAAGAAAATGTTGTACTTCATATTGTTATATTTATTTTTTTAATTTTTTATCACATTTTTTAGATTATAAACTAAACAAATCCAAAGTTTTTATGCAAAGTTTGTGTTTTCTGACAATTCACATATAATAATTACTTCAAAA
>JAUNHN010000210.1 GCA_030523915.1 Capnocytophaga sp.
GTGAATTGTAATTATTTGATTTTTAATAAAAGGAGAGCCGTGTGAAGAAAAAGATATTACATTTCCTTTGCCTACAATAAAAGGAAGAATAAAGAAATTCCAGAAAATTCTATACAAAGAGATGAATCTCCGTTCTTTGATATGAAGGAATTTCCAGTTTGTTTTTTTTTTCTTTATAACATTTGATAAATTTTCGCTATATATACCAACTCCTGTTGGTTTTTTATTAAGCATTGAAAGATTTATATATATCTTCATAGTCAATTTTTAGATGTTTTTGGCTTTTAATTTTTTATACAAGCATCTTGAAAACTCTTCGGTTGATAATTTTTCTAAATAATTATCAAATGTATATAGTTTTTGGTTTTCTAAGCATAGTTTTATGTTTTGTTCCATTTCTGAAATGTTTTCGCATAAAAATCCTATTGTTCCGTATTTTTCAAAAAGATAAGAAAAATAATCATTTTTGAGTGCTATTATAGGTTTACGCCATTTTATGGCATCGAAAACAGCTCCACTGGCGGTTACTTTATATTTGTCATTCGCATAAAAAAATAAAATATAATCCAAATTAGCAATTTCTCTATCGAAATCTTCACGTTTTAAAAGTTCTCCTTTTCCGTGTATTTGCACTCCCAAGTTTTCAAACTCTTCTTTTTTGTCAGTTACGCTACCCACTACCGAAAGATTTACATTCAAATTCTGTACTTTAATTGATTTTGCCAATTCTAAAAAGTGGTCTAATCCCTTGAATTTACTTAAAGTGCCTACTGTTCCTATTTTCAATATTTGGTTTAGATTCTTGCTATTAGAGGGATTATTATTTTCAAATTCGTAAGGGTGGTCAATACTAAAAAAGTTATTGGTTTTATCTCCTATGATAGGTTTTAGATTTTGAATGATAACATCACCCAGAACACAAAATTGCAAATGCAATAAGCGTTTTTTATTTAGAAAAAAACGACGGACAAAAAATCGTAATAATTTTGCCAAAGCACCACCTTCATTAGTAATGAGTAATTCTAATTCTCCGTGGCAAAATACGATGATTTTTCTTTTTAATAAAACATTTAATGCGTTAATAGTCGCTATTGACAGCGGATTGTTAAAATTATAAATTAATATATCTTTCTTTTTAGACGATAGAAGAATCCCGATGTTATAGATAGCACTTAGTACATACCGAATCAGGTTCGGGAAAGCGGAAGCTCCTTCGGGAAGGAAAAACGTTCGGATTTTGGTATTTTGAAAAGTATTTTCGCCTAATTCTTCCTTCATTTTTTTCCAAGAAGATTTTCCTGAATAAACACTTACGGTAAAATGCAACATCAAGGCTTTCAATAGTATTCTATTGAACATTTCGTGTTGTGTTCTATTTGCGTAGGTGTTAATATATAAGGCGTGTTCTTTCATAAATTAAAAAATAGTGATATGTTTATAAGGTACAAACTCGTCTTGGTATGGAGAGTTTAAAAAAGTAAATAACCTAAGTGCAGCATAAGCCAAAAGAACAGCAAAAATAATACCTCTATTCCTTATATTACTAAAATGAGAAAGGATATAAGTTATTAAGATAATCTGCACAATATCAAATGCAAAGGAGAATCTAACCAAAGCCAGCGAAATAGAAATCGTTACGAAATAAATCACACAGCCCAACCAATAGATATTAATCAATCCTCTAAAAAACTTGTCTTCCTCTTTGAGTTTTCCGTAAATATACATTGAACCTAATAATACTACCAACTTATTGGCAATTCCTTTTATCAAAATTAATGTAAAATTCATTTGTTCATTAAGTTCTTCGTTATAGGAATCACTCAAATATTTTTCTAATTTGTGTTGGATTACAGCACCACCAAAACTGCCTAATAGCGATTGTAATAAATAGTGTAATAAATAAGAAAAAACGATAGATGAAGCCAAGACAATCAGCATCTTTTTAAAAGAAATCCAATTTTGGTATATCCACCAAGCAAGAACAAACACAATGGCACTTCGGTGTATGGTTGTGGCAAGTAAAACTAATAGTAAAAACTGCCAAAACTTATTATCTCGGATAAATTTTATGCTATAAAAAAGAATAGCCACCGCAATCCATTGTCTAACGAATAGTATGTTTGCTAATTGTGATGCGTACAAAAATGTAAGCGAAGTCATCGGATAAATGCTGAACTTCACAATCCCTAATGATTGGAAAGTAAAGAGGATTATCCCTGAGAAAAAAAGCGATATTGTATATTCTTTAGAAATGCTTCTCGCTATATAGTTTATTGCTCTAAATCCAGGTTCAAAACTATCGTTCGCATAAGGTTTATACAATATTCCTTCAAAATATGTTTGATAGTTGTCCCAATCCGTCCCTGTTTTCCACCGTATAAAAGATAGAATAAACAAAAGCAAACAACTGAAAATAAATAAGTATTTGGCTATATTTTTTTGTTTTGTAAAAATTTCAATAAAAGAAAAAAAAACAAAAAATATAAAAATAGTTACATAT
>JAUNHN010000211.1 GCA_030523915.1 Capnocytophaga sp.
TATGTACGAAAATGTATTGCACGAATTCAATAAAGCAGCAGATAAAATGAATTTGGATGCAGGTGTTCGTAAAATTTTAGCTACTACACAAAATGAAATTGTAGTACATTTTCCAGTAAAAATGGATGATGGTTCAATCGAAGTATTCACAGGGTATCGTGTGCAACATAATAATGCATTAGGTCCCTACAAAGGAGGTTTGCGTTATCACCCTACTGTAGATATTGATGCAGCACGTGCCTTAGCTACTTGGATGACTTGGAAATCAGCCATTGCAGGACTTCCTTACGGAGGAGGAAAAGGAGGTATCCAAATAGACCCTTCAAAATATTCAAAGGGAGAATTAGAAAGAATTACACGTCGATTTACTTATGCTTTAGGAGATAACATAGGTCCAGATTACGATATTCCAGCTCCTGATGTAAATACCAATGCTCAAATAATGGCTTGGATTTCAGATACATACGCATCGGCTAAATCTCCGGCGAATCGTTCTGTGAATTTGCACGTAGTAACGGGAAAACCTGTGGTATCAGGAGGTTTACAAGGTAGAGATAGAGCTACGGGATTTGGTGTAGTGATTTCTATCGAAAAATGGGCAAAGAAAAATAATGTAGATATTAAAGGGAAAAAGTATATAGTTCAAGGTTTTGGAAATGTAGGCTATTGGACTGCTCATTTTCTCAATAAATTGGGAGCAAAACTTGTAGCTGTTCAGGATCATACAGGTTCTATTTTTAATGCAGAAGGTATTGATCCAGAAGATTTAGCTGCATATACCCAAACCAATAAAGGAGGCGTAGGTGGGTATGCCAAAGCTCAAAGTATAAATAATACAGAATTTTGGAAAACAGAGTGTTTCCTTTTAGTTCCTGCAGCCTTAGGAAATCAAATAACATTGGATAATGTGAATGATATTAATGTAACCCTTATTGCTGAAGGGGCTAATGGTCCTACAGATGCACCTGCTGAAGAAATTCTATTGAAAAAAGGAATTCAGATAATTCCTGATATTCTTTGCAATAGTGGAGGTGTAATTGGTTCATATTTTGAATGGTTACAAAACAAACGTGCTGAAATCTGGGAAATAGAGGAAGTTCTTGTGAAACTAAAACAAAAAATAGAAGTAGCTTTCGATTCGGTTGTTTCTTGTTCGGAAAGGTATAAAACAGACTATAGAACAGGAGCTTATATCGTAGCGTTAGAAAAAATAGAACAAGTATACAAAGAAAGAGGAGTTTTTCCTTAATATTGAAAAACTTTCAGTAAAACATATAAATAGCCACTCTTTTTTTGGAGTGGCTATTGTATTTTATATTTCAGAAATATTATCATCTATTTCAAAGAAACTAAAAACATTTCCTCCATATTTTTTAGAAAATGAAAAATATATTTTTTCTTCCAAATTGGTATGCTTAGAATGTTCTATAATGAGCATTCCATTTTCATTAAGTAGCTGATTTTCAAATACTAATTGAATTATTTCATCGAATTTATCAAGTGTAAAATCGTACGGAGGGTCAGCAAAAATTACATCAAACGTTTGATGCGTCTTTTTAAGAAAATCATAAACGTCTGATTTTATAGAAGTTATAGGATAGTCTAATTCTTGAGCTATTTTTGATATAAATTGAATACAACCTTTGTGGCTATCTACTGCAATAATATTTTGACAGCCTCGACTTGCAAATTCATAACTAATGTTACCTGTTCCTGAAAATAAATCAAGAACCATAATTTCGTCGAAATAATAGTTGTTATTCAAGATATTAAATAGAGCTTCTTTAGCAAAATCAGTTGTAGGACGTACGGGTAGCTTAGCAGGAGCGATAAGTTGTTTCCCTTTATTTTTTCCTGAGATGATTCTCATTTTTATGAAATTTTATTATATATGTTGCAAAAATAATCAATTTAACGCATTGGAATTGTATTTTTTAAAAAATTCTTTCGAAAATGAAGAGCTAAAAGTAATCCTCGAGCAATAATCCAAGCCAAAAATGCAATCCAAATACCTTTAAGTTGCCAATCAAAACTTTGAAATAAATATAAAAATGGCAAAAAAACTCCGAATGTAGCAATCAATAACACATTCCTTAGAACTTTTGTAAATCCAATCCCTTTATAAATTCCGTCCAGTAAAAATGTTACGCCATTGATAGGTTGCATAATGATAACAAGCCAAAAAGTAGCGTAAAATAACGTTTGTATGTTTGTTTCTTTGGTGAAAAATTTGCCGATATGAATGTAAAAAATAGCGTAAAAAACAGCTAATAATAAACCTATAACAATAGTAATTTTTAACAAATCTTTTACTAAACTAACCAACGTATTTAGCTGTTTCATACCATATAATTTTCCTGAGAGAACACCTCCTGCACTGCTGTAACCATCAATAAAAAACGCTGAAAATAGCCAAATCTGTGCCAGTAGCGTATGTGTTGCTACAAATGAATTATCAATTCCATTTCCTAAATTGGTAGCCACT
>JAUNHN010000046.1 GCA_030523915.1 Capnocytophaga sp.
TACAATGAAAAAAATATCCATTATCCTTTGTTGCCTTTTTTGGGGTGGTTTGTTTGCACAGACTACCATTAGAGTTTCTGTTCCTAATGAAACCGATGAGGTTTATATCGTTGGGAATCAGAAAGTTTTAGGAGACTGGAAGCCAAACCAAATCAAAATGGATAAAATTTCAATGTACGAAAGGCAAATCACGCTTAATTTGTCCTTCCCTGTGGCATTCAAATTTACACGAGGAAGCTGGGAAAGTGAAGCCATTGTTAATCATCGAATTACGGAACAATCTAATTTAGTGTTAGAAACAAAACCAGAGATAACGCAACATTACAAAATCCAAGGTTGGTCAGACCAGATATCTGAATTTTCTACATATAGTCATATAGATGTAATTGAAATAAATTCATTGGTTTTTAATACAAAAAGACGGCTTTATGTAGCTCTTCCTGAAGGATATGATACATCTGTAAAATATCCCGTGATATATGTAACAGACGCTCAAAATACAAATAATTTTGAAATTGTTACCCAAACACTGAGGCAACAAGCTAATTTTTATAACTATCCGAAGTGTATTGTCGTAGGAATTTACTCCAAACCTGAACTGCGAAATGCCGATTTGGATATCAACTATGGTGAATCGGGTAGGAATTTCAAAGATTATATCTTCAATGAAGTCATTCCTTTTGTAAATAAAACATATTCAACAAGTGATTTCAAAGCGATATATGGACATTCGAACGGAGCGGAATACAATCATTATCTGATGTTTGAAAAAGACAATCCGTTTGATGTTTTTATAAATATTAGCGAGCATTTAATAGATTTACACAAAGGACAACCCGAAGCAATAACCGCAAAATTCATTGATTTTATTAAAACAAATCAAAAGCCAATTAAATATTTTGTGGCAAGCGGAATATATGATGACTACAATCGGTATCCGAGCGGCTTGGAAATAGAAAAAATTTTTACTAATACGACCAATGAAAGAATAACCTTTCAGCATAAAGTATATAAAAGTTGGCATAACGATTTGATAGGACGTTCTATTGTTGATGCGTTTGATTTTATTTTTGCAGGTTATCAGGATTATAGCATATTTGAGAAATCAGTTGGTTCAAGTGATTTTAATTATCAAAAAACAAAAGAATTGTTTGTTAAACAAAATGAAGTCTATATCAGTCCTTATTCTGAGAATGATGCAGTTAGCAATATTTTAGAAGGAATTATCATTCAAGGGAAAAGTCGCGATGATTTAACCCAATATTTTGAGTATGAAGACCCCGATTTTGATGGGTTTCACCGCTGTGCAAGGGCGATTGTGTATTTTGAAAATGGGTTTATAGATGATGCTGTACGCTCTTTGAAAGATGCCGTAAAAGAAAATACGCAGCGAGATGTTAAAAATATCGTTTTCGCAAAGGCTGATTTTTTTACAGAAATCTACAAAAGTGCAAACCAACTTGATTTGGCATTTAAAAATCTGGAAATAATTCTCAAAAAGAATCCAAAATTTGATAAAGAATTGCGATATTTGCTGGCAAAAGTAGGTTTGGAAAACAAAATTCAAGTAGCAAAAAGCAAAAAATATTTGCAACAAGCTCAGCAAAAATATACTGAAAATAGCATTTATACACTTAATGATATTGAAGAATTAAAAAAATAAAAATTCGTAATGAAATAAAGTAACTGACTTATCCATTTAATCAATATTAGTTTTTATTAGATTCGTTTGGGTGTTGCAAGTGGCATTGGAGTTGAAACTTAGAAATTCAATGAAGCGAAGCGGTTAAAAAATTTCTACTGTTCGAAGCGACCGCAGGGAGCGAGTTTAGAAATTTTCAGCTGAGCGGAATATGAATTTCAAGTTGAGAATCCAAAGCCTTGATTTTTGGTTCTTTTCATCTAAGGAAAAGAACAATAAAAAAGTAATTTAAAATTCGTAATTATAAAAACCTTATTACAATGAAAAAAATATCCATTATCCTTTGTTGCCTTTTGGGGTGGCAATCGCAGGCACAGAATGTGCAATCTTCGCCTGATGGCAATGTAAAAATTGCTTTTGGGCTGAACCAGTCGGGCAAACCCTTTTATAAGGTTTCCTATAAAAATCAGGAAGTGATTAAGGAAAGTTTCCTCGGGTTGGAACTTAAAAACACAACCAATCTTATTGCTGATTTTGAGGTTGTTAAAGAAGAAAAAACTTCGGTTGATGACACTTGGAAACCCGTTTGGGGCGAAGAAAGCCAAATTCGTAACCATTATAACGAACTTTTGGTGTCGCTTCGGCAGAAAACCTCTGACCGACTGATGAATATCCGCTTTCGGGTGTATAATGACGGCGTAGGCTTCCGCTATGAGTTTCCGCAACAGAAAAACCTGACATACTTTACCATCGTTGAGGAATGGACAGAGTTCGCAATGACGGGCGACCACACAGCGTGGTGGATTGCAGGGGATTACGACACCCAAGAGTACGATTATACTGAATCGAAACTCTCTGAAATTCGGTTACTTAGCCAAGGAGCTATTTCCGACAACGCTTCGCAAACGCCTTTCTCACCAACGGGCGTACAAACTTCGCTAATGATGAAAACCGATGGCGGATTGTACATCAATCTGCACGAAGCCGCTTTGGTCGATTATGCTTGTATGCACCTGAATTTGAACGACACCAATTTTGTATTTCAATCGCATTTAACGCCCGATGCACAAGGAAATAAAGGACATCTGCAAACGCCTTGTCATTCGCCTTGGAGAACCATTATGGTGGCAGACGATGCTCGTAAAATCCTTGCTTCGCGATTGATTTTGAACCTCAACGACCCGTGTGCGTACGAAGATACTTCGTGGATAAAACCTGTGAAATATGTGGGCGTTTGGTGGGAAATGATTTCGGGCAAAGCCTCGTGGGCATACACCGATGAGCTTCCGTCTGTACAACTCGATAAAGTGGATTACACTCGCCTAAAACCCAACGGAAAACACGCTGCCAACAACGAAAATGTACGAAAATACATTGATTTTGCGGCAAAACACGGCTTTGACCAAGTGCTTGTTGAAGGTTGGAACATCGGTTGGGAAGATTGGTTTGGGCATTCCAAAGATTATGTGTTTGATTTCGTAACACCTTATCCTGATTTTGACATCAAAGCCTTAAACGAATATGCACATTCCAAAGGCGTAAAACTGATGATGCACCACGAAACTTCTTCTTCTGTAAGAAATTACGAACGCCATTTGGAAAAAGCCTACAAGCTGATGAACGACTACGGCTACAATTCCGTAAAAAGCGGTTATGTGGGAAATATTTTGCCTCGTGGCGAACATCATTACGGGCAATGGCTTGTAAATCATTATCTTTATGCGGTGAAAGAAGCTGCTAAGCATAAAATTATGGTCAATGCACACGAAGCGGTTCGCCCTACGGGACTTTGTCGTACTTATCCGAATTTGATAGGCAACGAGTCGGCTCGGGGTACGGAATTTGAATCTTTCGGCGGAAATAAGCCTTTTCATACGACCGTTTTGCCTTTTACACGACTGCAAGGAGGTCCAATGGACTATACACCAGGGATTTTGGAAACGCAAATTTGGAATACGAATCCCGACAACAAAAGTTACGCCCGAAGTACGCTCGCAAAGCAATTGGCGTTGTACCTAACGATGTATAGTCCGCTGCAAATGGCTGCCGATTTGCCAGAGAATTACGCCAAATTTATGGACGCATTTCAGTTTATAAAAGATGTTCCTGTGGATTGGCAAGAAAGCATTTATTTGGAAGCCGAACCTGGGCGATACATCACCGTAGCACGGAAAGACAAGCACAGCAACGATTGGTACATCGGTTGTACTGCCAACGAAAACGGACATTTGTCAAAACTCCAATTGGATTTTCTTGACAAAGACAAAAAGTACGAAGCTACCATTTACGCCGATGCCAAAAACGCTCACTACAAAAACAACCCCAAAGCATACACCATCAGCAAACGCAAAGTTTCCAAAGGCGACAAACTCACCCTTGAAGCCAAACAAGGCGGTGGTTATGCCGTGAGCATAAAAGAAGTGAAGTGATACGAATTTTTATTGCGTAGTAATAATTTTGTAAAGTAATAAGAACTTGTTTGAATTATTTTGCGATATAAATTCGTTGAAGTTGCAAATTTGATAAAATACTATTTTTCGATGTTTTGCATTTGTAGAGCCACAATGCTTGTGGCTCAAAAGAATGAAAAGACGCAACGCATTGCGTCTCTACGGGAGGAAACGAGATGTAATACATTACGTTTCTGCGGTTATAAATAACTCAAAACAGCTTTTAAGAAAAAAGAGGCAAACCATTTCGGTCTGCCTCTTTAACTTTATTGAAAAAATTAGATAGTTAAAACAAAGTTTTTAATTTAACTTCTTCCTTTGAATATCAAATTGATAAGGAAAAGGATAACAATCGCTCCAACAGCTCCTGTAAGGATTGCTCCAATCCAGCCGCCACCAAGCGAAACGCCTAAAACATTGCCCAAAAGCCAATATCCTACAACGCTACCCAATAGCCCTACAATGATATTCCCCAGTAGCCCAAGTCCGCTACCTTTGTAAATCGTGCCTCCAAGCCAACCAGCCAAAGCACCTACAATTAGTGTTCCAATAATACCCATAATATCCATTTATAAAGTTTAAAAAATTAATACATTATCGTGTGGCGTTAAGCACCGTCCAAGTAGCTCCATCTTTTGTGTAAAGCATCCATAAACTCGATGCGGTAATTTTAATACCTTTTACACCGTCTTCAAAATCAACGCTTAGAGCGGTATTGTCTCCTTTTTGAATTTCAACGCCCGTTAGGTCAGGAATGCTATTCCCAAATTGAAAGTAATACGAATTACCTGTTTTTACCACAGTAACTTTGTCGGTTTCTAATGTTGTTTGATCTTTAACATAGGTAACATTACCTTTGTAAGTTCCTACAAAAATGTCATTATCGGCGGGGTCATCGTTTTTGCTACACGCCAAAGTGAAAAGTGTTAAACCAATAATTCCTACAAATTTAAAAAAGTGTTTCATACATTAAAATATTTAAAAAATTAAACAATCATTTTACCTAAAAGATTTTTATAACAGCTGTTTTTTTAGGATTCAATTTTTGAAAATATACCCACAATATATAGTGTAATTTTCGGTGAGTTAAAAAGCATTTTTCTTGCTTTTTAAATTCGTTCTTGGAAAAAGATATTAAAAAAAACCAAAAAAAAAAAAAAAAAAACGACAAAAAGATTTATTTTAACGTTTTTTAAGAAATAAAATCTCACCTTTTCGCTGATATGTTCTAAAAAAACAATTGCTTTCAAATTTTTGTTTCTTTCATCTTTTTTTATAGATTTGTGCATTCTAAATTTAATTTCTATGAAAAGATTTATTCTTTCTTTTGCTGTTTTATTTCCGCTGTTAGGAAAGGCACAAACTGAAAATATTCAAGGGACGTATTATGCCAAAGAATCCAATTTTCGTATCAATCCTGATGGCACTTTTGATGTTATCAGTTTTTCGGGTAAATACACATTGGATAAAGACGGAACGCTGCATTTTCAGTCGGATAGAGCTTGTTTTGTCGTAGAAGAAAAAGCCAAAGGAACGTCTTCTACATTGAAAATCAACTTCACATCAGAATCCTTTATCGAATATTTTAAATACATTTACGTTGGCTATGAAGATGCGAACAAACAGATAAAGTATGAAAATCTGTACAACAAAATATCTGAAAACCAAACGGTTAATAATGATGAAGAATATATTGCAAAACCGCAAACATATACTTTTGAAATTCCACAGACCGATAATTTGTATTTAGTCAATGCCTTTTCGTTGATTGCTTACGGATACAGAAATACTAATCAGAAAAATGTAATTGTCGAAAAATATCCGATTGAGAGAAATATATCAGAATTAGCGATATCTTGCGATTTTATGAGTTTGTATTCGCCTATGCAAAATTTGCAAGGAAGATATGACGCTACCAACGAAAGCCTCCTTATAAGCTATTATGGAGAACTTGCCCCGACAGTTTTTCAAAAACAAACGGAGAATAACCAGAAAAACAATATTAAAATAGCATCTCAAGAAGAAATTACTAATTGGGAACATTTAATCACTTTTGATAATGATTTAGAAAGCACATCGGTAGCAACACGTGTGAAATTGGACATCAAAAACACGTTAGATGAGGCACTTAAATCTGCCAAAAAAAATAATAGACCGCTATTGGTTTTCTACCAACCCGAAAATACAGAAGCCTCCAAAGCTGAATTTGAGGCACTTATCGAAAAATATGAAGAAGAACTTAGTTCCTATTCGGAAGATTCGTTTTCGGAATATGACAAATTGGATTTCTATTTTGCAAACACAAAAGATAACAAATGGTTCAAAAACAAAAAGTTAAGTGCTAAAAACCAATTGGTTCTTCTCGATAACGATGGTGAGGTACTTTACCATCAAGAAGGAACTCCTAACGAGGTGGCTGGTGATTTTTTTGTACACAGTTCGTTGTTTTTAGTTTTTCAATCGGTATACACAGCCAGCAAAATAGACCGAATACTTAGCGATAACAAAGCAACTGTTCCGCAAATAGAAAACGCTTTTTCATTATTATTCAAAAATCCTGAAAATCCTTATTTTGCCATCGTTTCGGAGGAGGACGCAACAGCTACATTAGAATCAGGATTGTTGTACGATACCGATTATTACAAAACAAAACTGAAAAATAAAGCCAATTTGTACAAATTCAAAACCACTCAAGACCAAGCCTCTCGGCAATGGAAAAAAATGGTCGATACTCATAGCAAAGATAGCGAACTAAGCGTAAATTACGCTGATATTTTAGCCATAAATTACCAAATGTTTGCAGAAAGCTACTTGGAAAAGCTATTCAAAATCAAAAAAGAATTTGACCAAACGGATATTGATGCACTTCACTATTTGGTGAAATTTTATAAAAACATTCAGGCTCATAACGAAAATCAATACTTGTTAAATGATGATGCCAATCATCAATTTATAGGGGTTTATGGCAATGATATTTCATCTGTATTAAACCAAATTTCTGAAAAACAACCCAATACCGTTGGAAAAATAAAAGAAATATATGCTGAAGGAGAACAAAACAATGTGTTTCGCTATGAGGAATTTACAGAATTTTTAGGCAAATATTTCCCTGAGGAACATTTTCAATTTTTTGAGAAATATTACCAAAAAATGACCTCTGCCGATGCTAATATCATTCTGTCGTTGGACAAAATATATTCTGATAACAAAAATTTACAAAATCAATATTCGGATTGGACGTATTATAAGTTGTTTTTTGCTAATAATTGTAATGATGTAGCTTGGAAAGTGGTAGAAAATCACAAAAACGACCCAAGTAAAATAGAAAAAGCACTAAAATGGTCAGCAACTTCGTTGGAAGTAGAAAAAGAAAATCCGTATTATTTGGATACGTATGCACATTTGCTCTATTTTGCTGGGAAAAAAGATAAAGCTATCGAAATGCAACGTAAGGCTGTTAATATATTGGACAAAGCCAAGCAAATCTATAACCAAGGTAATGAAGACAGCATCAGAGATGTCCTCAAAAAAATGGAAAGTGGAAGTCTTTAAGAAAATAAAATTCAATGCAAACTATTTTTACAGAAAATTATAAAGTACGCAGTACACAAATCAATTTACATAATCAGTTAGGTTTGTATGGTGTTTTGGGTATGTTGCAAGATATTGCTGCCGAACACGCATCGCATTTAGGTTTCGGGTATAAGGAATTGATAAAAAAAGGGTTCTTTTGGGCTTTAATTCAGCAAAAATTAAAAATGTATCAATACCCGAAGTGGAACGAACAACTCACTATCAAAACTTGGTCGTTGCCCGTGCAGGGAGTGTATGCTTTTCGTGAATTTGAACTTTTTTGTAACAATAAAAAAATAGGCGAATGTGCAAGTACTTGGATTACATTGGATATTAACAGCCGAAAGCCTATCGATATTTCTGAAAATCAGTTTGTTTTTATGCCTCGTACCGATGGAGGTCTGAACTTCAAAACCGAAAGAATATCGCTACCCGAAACGATGAATTTGGCGGATACATTCAAGGTAAAAGCAAGTGATTTAGATGTAAATATGCACGTTAATAATGTGAAATATACACAATGGGCATTGGATACTATCGCTTTGGAAAATCATAAAAATTATATCATTAAGGAATATGATATTAATTTTCTCTCCGAAACGTTTTTTGACGATGTGATGGAAGGATATGTTAGTGAACATAAACTGATAAATGAGTCGCAACACGAAGTAGAATCCTATTTTTATGCACAGAAAATAGGAGCTAATAAACCAGCTTTCATTTCCAAATCCATCGCAGTTCCTTTTCCTTCAAAATAGCTTTGCTAATAGGCAAATTTTCTTTCTTTGGATAGGAAAATTGTTGTAAAATAGAATCAAAATGTTAGTCTATCTTGAAAAACTAAGTTCCAAATTGGTTGGTAATCTGTACTACAAATCAGATGATGCCACACACCAAGCGATTTGTAGGGTATATGCTACCGATGCTTCAGTATATCAGGAGCAACCACTGGCAGTGGCTATCCCTGCTTCCAAAGCTGATTTATTACATTTGATAGAATTCGCTACAACACACCAAGTTACACTTATCCCACGTACAGCAGGAACTTCATTGGCAGGGCAAGTAGTGGGGAAAGGTATTGTAGTGGATATTTCCAAAAATTTCAGTCAAATTCTTGAAATAAATGACAAAGAGCAATGGGTACGTGTGCAACCAGGGATAATTCGTGATGATTTGAACAAATTATTGAAGCCCTACGGATTAATGTTCGGTCCAGAAACCTCGACCTCTTCGCGGGCGATGATTGGCGGGATGATTGGTAATAATTCCTCAGGATTGCATTCCATTGTGTATGGCGATACGCGTAGTTGTTTGTTAGAAGCAGATGTGATTCTTTACGATGGCTCGGAAGTTACTTTTTCGGCATTGACACCCGATGAATTTTTACAAAAATTGAAGCAAAAAGACACCGAAGGTACAATTTATAGGCAGATGAATGACCTGCTTACCGATGCCGATAACCAATTCGCTATAACTTCGGGATATCCCAAAAAAGATATTACTCGTAGAAATACGGGTTATGCTTTAGATTTTTTGATAGACCAAAGCAAACTATTCAACTTTTGTAATCTTTTGGCAGGTGCCGAAGGAACAATCGGAATTGTTACCGCAGCCAAACTAAAATTGATGCGGATTCCTCCTCCCGAAATAGGGCTACTGTGTTTGCATTTTAATGACTTAATAAGCTGTATGCAGGCAAATATTGTGGCATTACGGCATCAGCCTGAGGCTTCCGAGTTGGTAGACAAATATATTTTGGACTTTACCATCGGGCATCCGACCTACCAGCGAAATCGCTTTTTTATAGAGGGCGACCCCGCAGCCTTGTTAATGGTAGAATTTAGAGCAAATACCACAGCAGAGATTGAACAACGTGCAATGGCATTGCGTACAGAACTGGAAGCACAGCGTTTGGGCTATGCGTATCCGTTAGTATTGGGACACGAGCCTTGTAATTTGGTCTGGGAGGTTCGTAAAGCTGGATTAGGACTAATTCGCAACTTACCAGGGGATAGCCAGCCCGTTAATTTGATTGAAGACTGTGCAGTCTCTCCCAATGATTTACCTGCTTATGTAGCAGATATTCAACAGCTTTTGGCATCTAAAAACGTACACGCTTCGTACTATGCACACGCTGGAGCTGGTGAATTACATATAGAGCCTTTTATCAATCTGAAAAGTAACGAAGGGAGGCAACAATTTCGAGATATTTTGGACAAAACTGTCGATATTGTATTGAAATATAAAGGTTCTCTTAGTGGTGAACACGGCGATGGGCGGTTGCGTGGCGAGTTTATTCCTAAGGTTTTGGGCGAAAAAGTATACACCTTGCTCAAAGAGGTGAAAACTATCTTCGACTCCAAAGGAATTTTTAATGCAAACAAAATAGTGAACGCTCCTCCAATGGATGTAGCTTTGCGTTACGATATTAAGCAATCTATCCCTAAAATAACAACGTATTTTGATTTTACTCAAAGCGAAGGAATATTGCGTATGGCTGAAAAATGCTCTGGTTCGGGCGATTGCCGCAAGACGGAACTAACAGGAGGAACTATGTGTCCTTCTTTTATGGCAACACGAAACGAAAAAGATACAACTCGTGCAAGAGCCAATATTTTACGACAATTTCTAACACAATCTACCCAGCGAAATCGCTTTGCACATCACGAAATCAAAGAGATAATGGATTTGTGCCTGAGTTGCAAAGCGTGTAAGTCCGAATGTCCTTCGCAGGTAGATGTAGCGAAGATGAAAGCCGAGTTTTTGCAACATTATCACGATGTATATGGAGCGTCGTGGCGTTCGCGTATTATTGCTAATTTTAGTAAATCACAACAATTGGCAGTACAAGTAGCATCGTTGTATAATTATATTATTCGTCAGCCTATTTTATCAAATTTGATAAAGCATGTTTTAGGATTCGCCAAATATCGTTCCCTGCCCTCAGTAGGAGATTGTACATTGAGGAATTGGATAAAAAAACAGTCTAAGCAAGTGCAAAAGCGTCAAGTATACCTTTTCTGTGATGAGTTTACCAATTATAACGATACCGAAATAGGTAAAACGGCTTACCGATTGCTTACTGCATTGGGTTATCAAGTATTAGTGCCACTACATAAGGAAAGCGGACGAACCTATTTGTCAAAAGGGTTCTTAAAAGAAGCTAAAAAGATAGCCGAAAGAAACATAGACTTGTTAGGAGAGATAGTATCGGACACAATACCGATGATAGGAATAGAACCCTCGGCAATCTTAACTTTTCGTGATGAATATTTGTCGTTGGTAGGGGCAGAACGCCGTCATATAGCAGAGCGTCTGGCTAAAAACAGCCTAATGATAGACGAATTCTTAGTATCAGAAATGGAAAAAGGGCATATTCAGAAAACGCAGTTTGAAACTACCCAAAAGCATATTAAATTGCATGGGCATTGCTACCAAAAGGCTTTTCATTTGCAGGAATATACCGCTCGTATGTTATCCTTCCCTTCAGGTTATTCGGTTGAAATCATTCCCTCGGGATGTTGTGGTATGGCAGGCTCTTTCGGCTACGAAAAAGAGCATTATGAGATATCGATGAAAATCGCAGAACTGGTTTTACTACCAGCGGTTCGAGCTACCTCCCACGAAGTGCTAATAGCAGCCTCAGGAACGTCTTGTCGCCATCAAATTCACGATGGTACGGGTAGAAAATCATATCATCCCGTAGAGATTTTGTACAATGCGTTGAAAAAGTAGCTTTCTATTTAGCCTTTTTTCACTTATTTCTACCTAAAAGAAAAGACAATAATACTTATTTCCCGACAGACCATACACCATAGCTATTTGCTCCCACTGTAATTGTTACATTTCCGTTGGCATCGGTAGTGGGGAGGTCTGTACTTTGCCCCGTATAGTCGATAAGGGTTTTGTTTTTCCAATGCGTAGGAATAGTACGCGTAGCAGGACTGCTTCCGCTGTTAAGAAATAGCAACAACCCAGGACTTTTACTATCGCCCAAACGAAAATCAATAAATTCCGTGTTCGAAGCTAAATAAAATTTCTCTTCACCTACTGCCAAACTGCGATATATGAGTAGTAACTGCTGTATTTTGGCTTTCAAATCCGTGTTTTCGTAGTCCGAAATGAACAAACACGGATAACCACTATGCGTTAAGATGTACGCATACGCCAAAAGTTTTCGCTCCTTGCTAATTACATTATCGGCATTGCTGTCTTTCTCGGTATCGTGATTGGAAACGAAAGTAACTGCCTTTTCAGGATAGATAGTACGAAGCATTTCGGTATTCATCAGGTGTCGCATATTGTTTTTATCGAGTGCTTGTTCCAATTTGTAGAAACACGCAAAGTCAAAAGCTGCAACGCCGCTATTATCTACCCAAGTTTTGAGCGTTTGAGCATTTCCGTCCCAATATTCTCCCACGGCAAAACCGCCTACGGAAGCCATCCAATCTTTCACCACCCACGCACCGAAACTTTTTACATAATCAAAACGCCAGCCATCAAACTTCATCGTATTTTTGTAGTATTTCGCTACTGATTCGTCGGATTTCCATAACCAATTCTGCACATATTCTTTATGGTGGCAGAGGTCTTGTTCGGCAAAGAAATCGGCAGCCTCATCACAACAATGAAAATCATTTGGGTGAAAGTCCCATTGGCTACGGTTGAACTTGCCCGAAGCGTTGCCGTGTTGCTCATTGAACACGGTGTAAGTGTCTTTCCCCCGCGTTACATTATATTCCAATCCGCCTCCTGAATTATGTCCCAATACGATGTCTGCGATGACTTCCAATTGGTTTGCGTGAGCTTTGGTGATGAGATTTTCCAGTTCGGCACGCGAACCAAAACGCGTTTCGATAGTTCCGTGCTGGTTGTATTCTCCAAAATCAAAATAGTCCGATGGGTCATAACCCATTGAATAGCCTCCCGATTGTCCTTTGCTGGCAGGAGGTAGCCATATTCGGTTGATGCCATTCGCTTTCCAATCGGCGAGTTTTTCGGTAGTCAAATTCCACCAATCGCCACGAGGCTCTACATCCCAATAGAAGGTTTGCATCATCGCTCGTTTGCCATTGTCCATTTCCGAAAGGTTTAAAGGCGTTACATTTTGGCTATCGGGTATGTTGTCGCTGTTGTTTTTACCACATTGAAGCGATAATAACCCTATACAAGATAGAAATAGAATACGCTTTTTCATAAATACTTATTTTTTTTTTTACTGAAAATATTCATTATTGAACCAAAATACCTAAAAAGAAAAATCTTTTCAAGGTAAAAAAATACCGAATAGGGAAACGACTACTCGGTATTTTTGGTTAAACAAATTTTATTTACAATTATTTTTTAACTAATTTATATGTTTTATCGGTAATAGAAACGATAACATCATAAGTTCCTGCTTCGGTAATTTTGATATTATTATCGCTTTCGGTGTCTAATTTTCCGTCCATTGTTTTATCACCATAACTAACAGCCCAATCGTTATTAAAACGGAATTTAATGTCTTTTCCTGCTTTGAGCGAAACATTGGTTGCCACCCAAGTGTCCGTTGTTCCGTCGTAGGTTAAGGCAATATCATTTCCTGGATTCCAACCATTAGCCGCATCACCAATAATACTCCAGCCGTACTTTTCAACAATGATAGAAAGTTTGCTTTCGGTAAAGGAAATACGATACGCACCTGTTTCGGTAACAAATAGATTTTTACTACCTCCATCGTTGTACAATACTTTTTCAGTACCAAGTACAATTTCTTTATCGCTATCTTCTTTCGCACCTAAATTTCCTCCTTTATCCCAAGCCGCTCCTTTACGGATTTTGAAATCTTTATTGGCTGTCAAATTTACATACGCTGCATATACTCCGCTTGTACTTGTTTTCCAAAAAGATATATCGGCACTGCTTCCCCAACCTGTAAGTTCCCCTACTACGCCCCATTCAGTAGGAGCAATCGCAGTAAGGTAAGGTATTACTTTTAACTCTTGGGTATTCGTGGGTAGTGCGTATTTGTTGCCTAACGTATTTCTAACTGATACATTTACAACACCTTGTTGACCGGCAACAAGTCCCAAATCATTGACAACAATAGCATTCAAATCACCTACCGAAATGGAATAAGGGGAAGTATCTACGGCAACTAATTTCTCTTTGCCGTTGGCAGCGAAAACGATTGATTGTTTCTGAACTACGTTTAAATTCACATTCTTGGTTTCCCAAGTAATGGTTAAAGCTGTTTGCGTTGCTTCTGTTTCTTCCAAAGTTAAAGTACTAGCAGAAATCGTAGTACTTACTACGGCATCGCTACTGAGAACCGCTTTGTCTTCGTCTTTTTGGCAACCTACCAATAAGGCTACCGATACGAGTGATGTGTATATTATTTTTTTCATCTGTGATTCAATTTTTAATTTAATACCCTGTATTTTGTTTCAAAACTCCTTTTGAAGCTAAGATAATATTGGTAGGAATTGGGTAGAGATTTCGGTAAGTATCTACGCCTGTTCCGTTTGCTACACCTCCTTTAAAGGGCCACAAGTAGCTGCCAGAAGTGAAATATCCGTAGCGGATAAGGTCTGTACGGCGGAAACCTTCCCAATAAAGCTCTCGTGAGCGTTCGTTAAGTACTTCCTCAGCAGTAAGCGTTGTTAGGGCAGTCGCACCAGCACGTGTACGCAAAGCATTTACGTATTGCAAAGCTGTGGCTGTATTTCCTCCACCACGAATGGCTGCTTCTGCGTAATTCAAATACACTTCTGCCAAACGTATAAGAGCCAAATCGGTATCAACAAATTGCCCTCCTGGGTCTTTTCCTGCTTGTCCTGCGGAAGTTACATTTTTAAATTTCTTCACTGCGTAACCTTCTTTAAAGGTAGAAACGTTGCTTATTTCGTAGGTTTGTCCGCTTGTGTGGAACATCGCACGGCTGTCTGTCCAAGTTGTAGGCGGATTGCCCGTTCCTGCGAATTTGTCTACCAAACCTTTTGTACTGCGGATACCTGCCCAAGCTCCTCCGCTTACGCCAAATTCTGTTAGGCTCATATCTCCGCCGATAGAAGCGTGTACAAGGAAGGTAGTTCCTGCCCAAGTTTGTGAACCTACTCCGTCAAAATTAGCGGTGAAAATATTTTCATTTTGAGCTCCGTTGGTGTCATTATCGGCTAAAAATAGTTGCTCATAATCGGAATGTAAGGCATATCCTGAACTGATTACCTTTTCGGCATACGTAATACAATCGGCATAACGAGGCGTACCTGTGTATACCTCAGCATTCAAATATAACCGTGAAAGCAATGCCCAAGCCGCCACTACATCTACCCTGCCGTAGTCATTGCTTTTTGCTGGTTTTAACTCACTTTCGATAGCTTTGAGTTCGCTTTCGATAAACTCAAAAACTTCTTTGCGGGTGTTTTGTTGTGTCAATTCATCTTGCACTACGGTAACAATGGGTACATCGCCAAATAAGTCCATCAGATAATAATAAGCATACGCACGGATAAATCGAGCTTCGGCTACGCCATATTTTCGCATTTCTTCGTTAGAACTGGCTTCATTAACTGCGATGAACGAATTAGCAAACGAAACCGATTGAGCTAAGCGATAGTACATTCCTTCGATAATCCCGTTTGTTGATGTCCAGTTCATATTATGAAAGTCAGGAACACCTGGGTCAGGCCACGCTACTACGGCATTATCGGTAGGCAATTCTTGCATATAGAAAAGCAACCGCGTGAATTGTGATGTTCCCTCGTCAATTCCTTGAATATCAGGCGAGCCAGCAGGTCCTTGCTGCCCTGTCAAAGCCAATGAAGCATATACCTTTGCTAAGGCTTGACGTGCATACTCTGGATTGCTACTTACAGAACTTTGGTTGATACTGTCTGGGTCGATAGACGGGTCTTGGTCAAGGTCTTTCATACAGCTTGTTACTGACAAGGTTAAAGCAAGACCCCATATTTTGAATATATTATATTTTTTCATTTTTCGTAAAATATTTAATTAACTCTCGGACTTCCGATTAAAAATTTACATTGATTCCTAACAAATACGTACGCGGACGTGGATAGAAATTATTGTCAATACCTCCAAATACCTCTGGGTCTAAACCTTTGTATTTAGTAAAAGTAGCTACGTTTTGTACCGTTCCGTAAAGGCGTACGCTAAATTTGTCTTTCGGGAAGGTATATCCAAGCGTAACATTATCTATCTTAAAGAAAGAACCATCAAACAAATACATATCGCTTAATAATGTTTGTGTACTTCTTGCAGATAACAATGTATCATAGTAAGTAGCTGGGGTATTGCGTAAAATACCGTCAGTATAAACTCTTTCTAAGGAAGCATTGGCAGAAGAAACGTTGTCATACACGTAGTTTCCTAAACTGGCACGTGTAGCGATGTTTAAATCCCAATTTTTGTAGTTCAAATTGGTTGTAAGTCCCATAGTTACGTCAGCATAAGGTGATTTGCCCATATAACGGTCAGCTTCTGTGATGGCTCCGTCATTGTTTCTGTCTACATAAGCACCTTCGATAGGCATTCCTGCCGTATCATATACTTGCTCATACAAATAGAATGTATAAGGATCGTAGCCCTCTTGGTGGCGTTGTACGGTATTTCCTGTACCTCCGTTGATTCCTCCTACATTTTGAAGGTTCGTTAGGCGAGTGATTTTGTTATCGTTATACGCGATGTTATAGCTCAATGTCCAATTTACGTCATCGGTACGAACAGGTACTACGTTTACTAAAAATTCGATACCTTTGTTTTCCATATCTCCAATATTGCTTGATATACGGCTTCCGTAGTTGGTAAACGGAGCTACATTACTTTCGGCAATGAGGTCTTTGGTAAGTTTGCGATATACATCAATACTACCCGATACACGATTTTGCCAGAAACCATAATCAATACCAGCATTGAGCGTATTTCCGATTTCCCAACGTAAGTTTTTGTTCAAACTTTCAGGACGAGCTGTTGCAATAAACTGATTTCCAATTTGGTAGTATGCAGCCGTATTCACACTTCCTACATAACGAGTAAGGAACAAATAATCTCCTAAACCGTTTACGTTACCTACCTCACCATATCCCAAACGCAATTTTAATTCATTAACCGTTTCATTTTCTTTTAGGAAAGATTCATTTTTTGCATTCCAAGCCAATGCCACCGAAGGGAAATAACCCCAGCGGTCATCAGGATTTAATTTTGAAGAAGCATCTGCACGGAATGTAGCCGTAAGCATATAACGATTATCATAGCTATAATTTGCTCTTCCGAAGAATGATAACAAGGTATTTCTGCTTTTATCAATTACAGGAATCACTACATTGTTTTTACCTGTGAAGTATTGTGTTTGCTCAGAATCATTCGTAAATTCAAACTTTTGATAAGAATGTCCTGCCATAATAGATATAGAATGATTGCCTATATCTTTCAAATAATTAGCATACGCATCAAACAACGTATTTACTGCTTTGTTGCCATAAATGGTCGTAACTCCGTTAAAATCAGCCGAAGAGTTAGGCATTCTTGGGTCAGTGAAGTCATTACCATCACTTTTGGTGATGTCTACCCCAGCATTTACTGTTGCCGTAATATCCTTAAAGAAAGGCAAGGTATAATCTACTTTTAGGTTAGAAATCAAACGTTTTACATCGGCTGTATTGTTTCTAAGGCGAAGCAATGCCATTGGGTTCACAGGAGCATTATTATTCTGCGTACCACTACTAGCATCAAGCCAAGAAAAATATCCTGCATATTGTGAAGAGTTCCAATAAATAGCCTGTGTAGGGTCATACTCGATAGCCGCCCCGATAGCTCCTGTATTTGCAAAACGATTTTTTACATACGAACCCGAAACATTCAATTCTGTTTTAAGTGAATTGTCAAAGAATTGTGGCGTTAATGATAATTTAGCCGTTCCTCGTTGGAAATTATCGGTTTTTAAAATACCATCGGCATACGTATGCCCTAACGAAAGGCGATATGGCAATGATTTGATATTCCCTGAAATACCTACGGTGGTATTTGTAGTAGGAGCTACTTGATAAATTTCTTTTTGCCAATTGGTATTCGCTGTTCCTAAAAGACTTATCTGAGTAGCATTCCCTGTGGTATTCACCAAGTTACGAAAATCATCAGCCGAAAGTACATTTACATAGCCCGAAGGTTCGCTCAATGAAATGCTCGAATTAACAGACACTTGGGTTTCTTGGTTGGCTCTACCTTTTTTGGTAGTAATCATAATGACCCCATTGGCAGCACGCGAACCATAGATAGCCGTTGAAGAAGCGTCTTTAAGCACCGTCATACTTTCAATATCCTCTGGGTTGATGTCATTCAAGATATTTCTTGCACCTCCGATAGCTCCGTCATTCATCGGAACACCATCTACAACCACAAGCGGATTAGAATTCAACGTCAATGAACCTGTTCCACGCACACGAATGTTTTGCCCTTCCCCTGGAGCTCCTCCCCCAGAAGTGATTTGTACTCCAGCTACTTTTCCTTGTAGTAAATCACCCGCTGAAAGGTTTTGACCTTTGTTAAAATCTTTGGTAGTTACCAAATTCACCGAACCAGTAACATCTTTCTTTTTAGCCACCCCATACCCGATAACTACCACATCGTCAAGTACTTGGGTGTCTTCTTGCAAAGATACATTAATAGTAGTAGTTTTTACAGTTACTGTCTGCTCTTTATACCCAATAGAAGAAAATACGAGGACAGCCCCATTTTCAGCTTTGAGTTCATAATTACCGTCAAAATCAGTAGCAACTCCCGTCGAAGTGCCTTTTACTACAACACTTACCCCTGGAAGAGGCTCACCCGTAGTTGCATCTTTGACCGTTCCTTTTACGATTTGTTGGGCATACATTCCCACAGAAACGAAAAGAAACAAAAGCAAA
>JAUNHN010000212.1 GCA_030523915.1 Capnocytophaga sp.
AATATTCAGTAGTTTTACAACATCATCTTTGGCTTCTACTTTTGCTTTTGGATAACGAACATTATCATCCATATCAGCTCCCTCGCCATTGACTTCGTCAAATTCTTCTCCGAAATAATGCAAAATAAACTTACGTCTGGAACTCGATGTTTCGGCATACGCAACGATGTCTTGCAATAATGCTTGCCCAATTTCCTGCTCGGCAATAGGTTTGCCTACCATAAATTTTTCTAATTTCTCGACATCTTTGTACGAATAAAATGCCAAACAATGTCCCTCTCCTCCATCACGTCCTGCTCGTCCAGTTTCTTGATAATAACTTTCAATGCTTTTCGGAATATCGTGGTGAATTACAAAACGAACATCGGGTTTATCGATTCCCATTCCGAAAGCAATCGTCGCAACTACGACATCTACTTCCTCCATTAGAAACATATCCTGATGCTTTGCTCTTGTTTTGGCATCTAAACCAGCGTGGTACGGAACTGCCGTAATTCCATTAACTTGCAGTGTTTGAGCTAATTCTTCTACTTTTTTTCGACTTAAACAATAAATAATTCCTGATTTTTTACTATTTTGTTTCACAAAACGAATAATATCAGCGTCTACATTTTTGGTTTTAGGGCGTACCTCATAGTACAAATTAGGTCTGTTAAACGATGATTTAAAGACGTTAGCCTCAGACATTCCCAAGTTTTTTAGAATATCTTCTTGTACTTTTGGGGTAGCTGTGGCTGTCAGAGCCACCATCGGAATTCCTTCGCCCAAGCGATCTATGATAGTTTTGATATTTCGGTATTCAGGTCGGAAATCGTGTCCCCATTCCGAAATACAATGAGCCTCATCAACTGCTACAAATGATATAGGAATTGTCTTCAGAAAATTGGCATACTCATCTTTTATTAATGACTCTGGAGCTACATATAATAGTTTGGTTTTCTTATTACTAATATCCTCCATCACTTCTCGAATTTCTCCTTTGGTAAGAGATGAATTTAGAACGTGAGCAACACTATCCGTTGCCGAAATACCACGCATTGCATCAACTTGATTTTTCATCAATGCAATAAGCGGAGAGATGACAATAGCTGTTCCCTCCAATACTAAAGCAGGAAGTTGATAACATAACGATTTTCCTCCTCCTGTGGGCATAATTACAAAAGTATCCTCCCGATTGATGACACTTTGTATAATTTCCTGCTGGTGTCCTTTAAAACTTTCAAAGCCAAAATAATGCTTTAAGGCACTTTGTAAATCATTTTTAGCCGTTTCCATCTAAATTATATCTATATTTTATCTAACTTTGCAAACATAAAAGTAATACTTTTTTTTTAACTGACAATAGAAAAAATAAAAAAAATTAATGAATACAGAAAAAATTATTGAAATTGCCCAAAACACAATTAAAGAAGAGGCGAAAGCTATTCTAAAATTATCTGATTTTATAGATGAAAATTTTATAAAATCAGTAAATTATATTTTAAAATCAAAAGGAAGAGTAATTATTACAGGAATTGGAAAAAGTGCTATAATTGCGAGTAAAATTGTAGCAACGATGAACTCTACAGGCACACCAGCGATATTTATGCACGCCGCCGATGCTATTCACGGCGATTTGGGAATTATCCAAGAAGATGATGTGGTTATCTGTATTTCAAAAAGTGGCAATACTCCCGAAATAAAAGTGCTTGTTCCATTATTAAAACGTGGCAATAATAAACTCATTGCTATTACTTCCAATAAAAAATCAATTTTAGGACAACAAGCTGATTGTGTTTTGTATGCTCATATAGAAAAAGAAGCCTGCCCCAATAATTTAGCTCCTACAACAAGTACGACAGCTCAATTAGTTTTGGGTGATGCTTTGGCAGTATGCCTACTTGAAATGAAAAACTTCGGAAGTAACGATTTTGCCAAATATCACCCTGGAGGAGCCTTAGGTAAACGTTTATACCTCAAAGTAGCCGACATCGTAGCAAATAACCAAAAACCTCAAGTAACTCCTGAAACAGATATTAAAAAAGTAATTATTGAGATTTCAGAAAAAATGCTTGGTGCTACGGCTGTTATTGACGGAGATAAAATAATAGGTGTCGTTACCGATGGCAACATTCGACGGATGCTAAGTAAAACCGAAACTATTACAGGACTTACAGCCAAAGATATAATGTCTGTCAATCCAAAAACCATTGATGCAGACACATTAGCAGTTGATGCTCTCGAAGTAATGGAAAACAATAAAATTACACAATTATTAGTTACCGAAAACAATATATATATAGGTGTAGTACATCTCCATAATTTAGTACAAGAAGGGCTTATTTAATTTTTGACAATAAAATTAGAAGACTTTATACTTATCCATTTGGTTGTTTTATGGGAGCATTCCCTATTAGATACGAACGCTTCCGATGAGTCTCAGAAGCGTTCGCATTGAGCCTCTATT
>JAUNHN010000213.1 GCA_030523915.1 Capnocytophaga sp.
GGAAATCAGGACATTGTGAAATATTCGCAATTTGAGAAGTTTAACACCGCTCTGAATATTGGTTGGAAAATCCACAACAAAGGTATTTTACGAGCCGATGCTATTTTTGACCAAGCTCACGACATCGGCTATCCTGCCTTACCAATGGACGTTTCGTTGGCGGAAGCTATAATGGGGTCGATTTCTTACAAACATATTTTTGAAACTTCCATAATAAGCGATTGGGATACAAAGCTGTATTTCAATAATATACGCCATTATATGGACGACTCTACCCGTGATGAAGCCGATAAACTTCCTACCAAAATGGATATGCCAGGGAAAAGCCAAACGTATGGTGCGAGTTCTAAAATTCGGTTAGGAAAAAGCAATTTTTCTACGGATATTCAGCTCAATGCCTATCAAAACGTGTCCACAGCCGAAATGGTAATGTACTACACCACAGGTGGCGGAACGATGTTCACCTACACGTGGCCAGAGGTGGCTACTCGCTATGGAGGGCTTTCAATATCGAACAAATGGGACATTGATAATCACATAGTTAGTTTTGGCGGAAGTACTGGACTTCACAATAATTATGTGCAAAGTGATATGGGATACAATCTAAATCAAGTTTTTCATCAATTTGAACGTAGCAAAAATCGGTTTTTAGCAAATTTATATACGAATTATGCTTTAAAAACGGATAAATTTCTCATTACAGCAGGAATTGGCTACGGACAACGAGCTCCTTCGGTATCGGAAGGCTATGGATTTTATCTTTTTAATAGTTCTGACGGCTTTGATTACATCGGAAATCCGAATTTACCAAATGAAATTTCGTATGAAGCTAATTTTTCTGCCAAATATTCCACCGAAAAACTTACTTTGGAGGCTAAAACTAACTTTTTTCATATAAAAAACTATATTTTTGGTGTGAGATTTGGCGAAATAAGTTGGCAAATGACCCCTTTGGCTGAACGAAGAGGCGTAAAAATGTACGAAGCCTTGAAATATGCCAATCAGTTAAATGCTTCTTTGGCAGCAGATTGGAATATTTTTGATTATTTACATTGGAAAAACAGCGTAGGATATGCGTATGGTGAAGATTTTCAAGGGAATACGTTGCCTTTTATCCGTCCGTTACATTACACATCATCGATTTTGTTTCACAAGAATAATTTTCGGACAGAACTTATCCTAATGGGCGATACCACGCAAACGCAATACAGCATTGCCTACGGAGAAGATGAAACACCTGCCTATACGTTGCTACATTTACGCATTGGTTATCAGATAGTTTCGCCCAAAATTGACATCGAACTTGGCGTTGAAAATTTGTTTGACAGTTATTATTCTACGTATGCTAATTGGAAAAATTTTCCGCAAATGGGTAGAAATATTCTGCTTAGCGTTCGGTATTCGTTTTGATTTTGGTTAGGATTTAACCAAATAATAAAAAAATCTATATTTTAAATTATATTGTTCAGATTTATAGTCTTTACAATCGACTAATTATCAAGTATTAATTAAAATTTTTAACAAGATGAAAAAAATAAACAATTTAAGAACATTAGTTACATTGGCTACTATTTCGTGTAACAAGAAAGAGGAGACACCTACTACTCTTACAGAAAATCAAATTACATTGCAATTTCAAAATGTGGTAGGAAACCAAGAGTTAAAGTTGGGAGATGTAAATACTGCAACTTCTTACACCACAAATGGTCAAATCATTAAATTTAGTGAAGTTAAATATGTGATTACCAATATTATTTTAGTAAAATCAGACGGAACAGAAGTTCCTTATCACACGGAAGATTTGGACAAAGGTGGTTTTGTAATAGACCAAGCCAAAACAGCTTCATTAACTCCTGTATTACAAGGAATTCCTGCTGGAGAATACAAGCAAATTAAATTTGGTTTGGGTGTAAAAAAAGAGCTTAATGATTTAAAATTACAAGAGAAATTTCCTAACTTTTACACCACTACGGGATATTTTGACGACAACAAAGGTCAGATGCATTGGGAATGGTCTGGCGGTTATCGTTTTGTAAAAATAGAAGGCTGGCATTCTACTGAAAATAAAGTGGTTTCTATTCATATCGGAAGTGCTTATAAAGCGAACCCTAACACTCCTGATGATACAGAAAATACAGTACTTAATGATGCCAGAGATGGTTTCCGTTTTATAACTTTGGACTTGCCTACCAACGTGGTTGTAGGAACAAACGCACCGAAAATCACTATCAATGCTGATTTTGACAAATTAGCAAACGGAACAAATAAAATTACGTTCAAAGATGGGGATAAAGGAAATGTATCTGCTACGGTTCATCACCTAAATCATATGTTTTTCTATGTCAATAATTTAGGAGGAAATCAAGACATTAATGGTCAGCAAATTATCGTAAAAGATATAAATGACGATACACAACCACAAGCTGGCATTGACAAT
>JAUNHN010000047.1 GCA_030523915.1 Capnocytophaga sp.
GTTTGTTTGCTTTTATCCCAATCCGATTTTTTTACTTTCCGTTTGTTTTTGTGCTGATAATTAGTGCTTTATTGGCATTGTTTATTTCACGAAGAGAATTTCATCCGATAATTCGTGTTTTTTCATTTGTAATGTTGGTAGGAATTTTTGGGTATTATTTATTATCTCAGCCATTGATTATCAGAGGAAAGAATTTTTCGGTAGATGCGATGGGTAATATGCACAATGCAAAAGTTTTGTGGGATTTTACAGAGTTTTCGCCTACAAAAGTGCCTGAATATTCCTTTCAAGATGTACACGGAAAAGATATTCAATTAGCTGATTTTAAAGGAAAAACAATTTATGTGAGTTTTTGGGCAACTTGGTGTAGCCCTTGTATGGCGCAAAAACCTAAATTGGAAGAAATAAAGAAAAAATTTGAAACCAATCCCACTATTTTATTTATTGATATATCGTTGGATAAAAATGTTAATGCTTGGAAAACATTTCTATCAGAACACAATCCTGCTGGTATTCAGCTAAATTCGCCTAACGAAAAACAAGTACGAGAGATATTCCAAATAGCAGGTATTCCACATAATATTATTATACATCCTGACGGGATTTATAAAACTATCAGTCGTCCTACACAACTTAAAGATGTTCATTATGAGTTGCTTACAAATGATAAAGCATTAAAAGACTATGTTAGTAAACCTGTGATGTATTTTAATGAATAAAACAGCATTAAAGTGTTGATTTTTATATAGTTACGTATGTTTTCGATTGTACAAACGAAAATAAATGTATGCAACGCTTGTTCCTACAATCATTCCTACCAAAACATCCGAAGGAAAATGTACGCCTAAATATAATCGGCTGTAAGAATAAGGGATAGCCCACACAAATATCCAAAAAGACCAACGCATTTTTTGTCGAAATACCAAAAACAAAAAGATACAAATAGCAAAACTATTGCTTGTATGTCCAGAGAAAAAACTATATCCATTTTGCGGAGTAATTACGCGTAAATAGGGGAGGAGAAGCTCGTCATTTAACGGACGAATTCGCCTTACAATTTCTTTGGTTGTGTTTGTAATTAACACAGTTGTGAAAAGAGATAATAATGTGAAAATCAATATTTTCCATTTTTCTCTCGGGAAGAAACGAAAAATAATATACAAAAGTAATGCAAAGAAAGGAATCCAATTAAGTGCATTGGTAATAAATAACCAAAAAGCATCTTGAAAAGGAGTTCCTGAATTATTGATTGATATAAGTATTTGATTATCAGTTTTTATTAAATCGTTCCACATCATGTTGATTATTTTGCAGATGCAAATGTATGAAAATGGGGCAAATATGAAATTGATGAGGCGATTTATTTTTAAAAATAAATAGATTTTTACAAGCAGATGGAACAAAATTCATAAAAATAACTATGTTATTCGATATTTATTACTATATTCGCAGAAATTTTAATATCACAATATGAAAAATAAATTATTTATAACAGCAATGATGCTTTCAGGAAGTTTTGTTATGGCACAAAAAGTAGCTTTTGAGGAATATGACCTGCCTAATGGATTGCACGTCATTTTACATCAGGATAATTCTGCACCCGTTGTAACTGTGGGAGTTATGTATCACGTAGGGGCGAAAGATGAAGATCGTACTCGTACAGGTTTTGCCCATTTTTTTGAACATCTTTTGTTTGAAGGAACGCAAAATATTGAACGAGGCAAATGGTTTGACATCGTCTCGTCTCACGGTGGAAAAAACAACGCTTTCACTACGCAAGACAAAACATATTACTATGAAGTTTTCCCTTCAAATAGCTTAGAATTAGGACTTTGGATGGAATCGGAGCGATTGCTACATCCTGTGATTAATGAAATCGGGGTGAGTACGCAAAATTCCGTAGTGAAGGAAGAGAAAAAACAACGTTTGGACAACGCTCCTTACGGAAAAATTATGTACAGAACGGGCATTAATCCGCATTTGTTTAAAAAACATCCGTATGGTGAGTCTGTTATTGGGCAAATTGAACATTTGGACGCTGCCAAATTGGAGGAATTCATAGCCTTTAAAAAGAAATTCTACAATCCGAATAACGCCGTTTTGGTAGTTACGGGAGATTTTGAAAAAACTCAAACCAAAAAATGGATTGAAGATTATTTTGCTTCTATCCCAAATACGGGTGAAAAAATCGTTCGTAACAAAATTGTAGAAGAACCTATTAATCAGGCTATTAAGGTAACGGATTACGACCCAAATATTCAGTTACCAGTCAAAATCTATGCCTATTGTACCCCTGGAATGACCGAAAAAGATGCGTATGTTTTAGACCTTATTTCTTCAATCCTAACGAGTGGACAAAGTTCTCGTCTCTACAAAAAAATGGTTGATGAAAACAAAACTGCCTTACAAGTTTTAGCGTTTTCTGACTCGCAAGAAGACTATGGAACGTACATTATGGGAGCGTTCCCGATGGCAGGTGTTTCGATGGAAACTATCGGAAAGGAAATAGATGAAGAAATCGAAAAATTACAAAAAAATCTTATTTCACAGCGTGAATTTGAAAAATTGCAAAATCAAATCGAAAATCGATTCGTAAATACAAATTCCAATATGGAAGGTATCGCTTTGTCGTTGGCAGATTTTTATACTTTTCATAAAGATACTAATTTGATTAACAAGCAAATAGATGTTTATCGTTCTATTACTCGTGAAGATATTCAGCGGGTAGCGAATAAGTATTTAAATACAAATCAACGCTTAGACCTTGATTACCTGCCAGAAAATGCAAAACAATAATTCAAAAAGATGTACGTATGAATCCAAAAATAAAATTCTTTATAACGTTAATATTTACCTTAGTAGTAACAATGACAACAGCTCAAATTGATAGGTCAAAAATACCTGCTTCAGGAAAAACTCCTGTGATTGATTTAGGAACGCCCCATACTTACAAACTTCCCAATGGAGTAACTCTTTTGGTGGTTGAAAATAATAAATTACCTCGTGTAAGTATTAGCCTAAGTATACATCAACCTCCTGCTATTCAAGGAGATAAATCAGGAGTTGATGAGCTTACATCGGCTTTATTAGGCAAGGGTAGCACAGCTATTTCAAAAGATGCTTTTAATGAAGAAATAGACTTTTTGGCTGCAACTATTTCTTTGTCATCAGACGGAGGTTATGCAGCTTCATTATCGAAATATTTTCCACGTGTATTGGAATTAATGGCAGATGCGTCAATCAATCCAAATTTTACCCAAGAAGAATTTGAAAAAGAGAAAGCTAAATTGCTTCAAGCCATTAAAATTGGTGAAAATAGTGCAGAATCTATTGCGGAGCGTGTGAAAGGAAAGCTGGTGTATGGTAAAAATCACCCTTACGGAGAATTTTCTACCGAAGAAAGCATCAATAAAATTACCTTAGATGACGTCAAAGCGTTTTATAAAGAGCGTTTCGTGCCAACAAATGCCTATATCGTAGTTTCAGGAAATATTAAAGCTAAAGAAGCTAAGAGTTTAGTAACCAAATACTTCAAAAAATGGAAAGCGGTGAAATCTACACCCCAAACACTTGCTGTCCCAGCAGATGTAGAATTTACTCAAATCAATTTTGTAGATTTACCAAACGCTGTACAATCTGAAATTCGTTTGAATAATTTGGTAGATTTAAAAATGTCTGATAAAGATTATTTTCCAGTTTTGATTGCGAACTACGTTCTGGGAGGAAGTTTTGGAAGTTATATCAATATGAATTTGCGTGAAAAAAATGGATTTACCTACGGGGCTCATACCTCAGTACATACAGATGTGTGGACAAAAGGTGGTTTTGAAGGAACTACCAAAGTAGGAAATGATGTCTTGGACAAAGCTATCATAGAAATTTTAAAAGAAGTGCAACGTATTCGTACAAAAGATGTTAGCGATGAACTTGTTGAACAAGCCAAAGCCAGTTATTTAGGAAATTTCATTATGGCTACGGAAAATCCGCAGACTATGGCACGTTATGCTATCAATATCAAAACACAAAACCTGCCTACAGATTTCTACAAAAATTACATAGCCAACATCAATGCCGTTACCAAAGAAGATATTAAACGTGTAGCTAATAAATACTTTAAAAACAATAATTTACGATTTACTATTGTAAGTAAAGGTAGCGATGTAGCGAATAAATTGGAAGCTATCACATTCAATGATAAATCAATTCCTGTGTATTATTTTGATAAATTAGGAAACCCAACAGAGAAAAAACAATACTCCAAAGAAATTCCAGCGGGAATTACTGCAAAAAACGTATTAGAGAATTACCTAAAAGCCGTAGGAAATACGCAAAGTGTAAAAACGATAGCTATTGAAGCCAAAGGCGAAATGCAAGGAATTGCTTTGGATTTCATTATAAAACGTAGTGGAAATGATAAGTATTTACAAATTACCAGCGGAATGGGAATGGTTTTATCAAAACAAATCACAAACGGCAACACCGTTTCAGTAGAGGCTCAAGGGCAAAAAATTCCTATTTCTGATAATGATGCTACGATAGCTAAATTAGAATCAGGAGTGTTTCCTGAAGTTAATTTGTTGAATAATAACGATATAAAGCTAACAGCCGTAGAATCATTTAACGGAAGTGATGCGTATGTTCTTGCTTTGTCCGATAATAAAAGTGTTTATTATGACGTAGCATCTGGGCTAAAAGTAGGTGAAAAAACTATTATGGAAATGGCAGGTCAGAAAATGGAAAATATGATTATTTATGGTGATTATCGTGAAGTGAAAGGCATAAAAATTCCGTATATAGTTACAATTTCATCTTCTGGAATGGTTTTCGATTTCAAAGTAGCTGATGTGAAAATCAACGAAGGTGTTTCCGATACTGATTTTAAATAATTTAGAAGTTAGTAGATAGGTTTTTATAAATTATTATCTATTTAGTGTTTTTTATAAATACCTAACGGTCAATTATTTATGTTTTTTTTATTTTCTTTAAAAAGCAAAAATATCGTTTTTTGTTTTTTTATTTAAAAATAATTTATACCTTAGCCCAAAGAAAAAGTAAAAAAATGGAAATTTATACAAACAAAAATATGATGTGTTGCACTACTTGTAAAAGCAGTGCCTATATTGTTTTGTAAGTATAAATTATTAACAGACAATTATAAAAAACCCACTGCTTAATTTACAGTGGGTTTATTTTTTTAATTAAAAACCCTATGAAAAAAACACAGAAAACAGAGCAGTTCATAGCCTTATTGCATCAGCAGAGCAAAAAGGTAGAACACTACACCAGCAAATTGCAAGTAGAACAATTTATCGAAGAGTTATTTCGGTTTTTGTTTCTGATAGAAGAAAAAGTATGCTATTCGCAGTTCAATTTGGAACTACGCTATCAAGAATTGCGGTTGAAATTCGTAGACATCGTTAGCGATTTCTTGACCGACGACCCAAAATTAACCTCAATAGCCACTTATTTCGACAATATTCTGCCCGAAATTCACGAAAAACTGCAAAAAGACGCTCAGTATTTCATCAAAAGCGACCCTGCGGCGACCTCTTTGCGTGAAGTACAAGTCTCTTACCCAGGATTTTTCGCCATTATGGTATACCGATTGGCTCACGAACTTTGGGAACTCAAAATTCCGCTTTTGCCGCGTATGTTTACCGAATATGCCCATAGCAAAACGGGTATCGATATTCACCCTGGGGCGGTTATCGGAGTGCCTTTTATGATAGACCACGGAACGGGAACTGTAATCGGCGAAACTACAATTATTGGCGATTATGTAAAAGTATATCAAGGAGTTACGCTCGGAGCTTTGTCCGTTTCGGTAGACAAAGCCAACACGAAACGGCATCCGACCATCGGCGATAATGTGGTTATTTACTCGGGGGCAACCATTCTCGGAGGCGAGACACACATTGGGCGAGACAGCATTATCGGAGGAAATGTGTGGCTTACCCAAAGCATCGAACCCGATACCAAAGTATTTCACAAAAGCCAAATCATTGTAAAAGATTCGGAAATCAAAATTGAACCTATAAATTTTGTGATTTAATACTTTTTATCGGAAAAAATCGTCAAAAGACAAAAAATAATTATTTTTTTGAGAAAATTCAATACATTTTTAATAAAATCATTTAAAACTATATAACAATGGCGTACAGAAACATTTTAGAGCTTATAGGGAACACTCCCGAAGTGAAAATCAACCGATTGTTTGGCGATAAAGCCAATGTGTACATTAAATTAGAGCGTTTTAACCCTGGGGGAAGCATCAAAGACCGTATTGCTTTGGCTATGATTGAAGATGCTGAAAACAAAGGAGTTATAAACAAAAATACTGTGCTTGTAGAACCCACTTCGGGCAATACAGGTGTAGGACTTGCTTTGGTGGCTGCGATAAAAGGCTATAAACTTATCGTGGTAATGCCCGAGTCGATGAGCGTAGAACGCCGTAAATTGGTAACGGCTTACGGAGCTGAATTGGTGCTTACACCGAGAGAAAAAGGAATGAGCGGAGCTATTGCCAAAGCAAACGAATTGGCAGAAGCCAACGCAAATTATTGGATTCCGCAACAATTTCAGAACCTTGCCAACCCTACAATTCACGAGAAAACCACGGCTCAAGAAATCTTGCGTTCTTTCCCAGACGGATTGGATTATTTGGTTACGGGCGTAGGTACAGGCGGACATATTTCGGGTATCGGAAAGGTGCTGAAACAACATTTTCCGAAACTAAAAGTCTATGCCGTAGAGCCTGAACTTTCGGCGGTGCTTAGCGGCGGGCAACCTGGATCGCATCCGCTTCAGGGCATTGGAGCAGGGTTTGTCCCTGATACTTATAACGGAAGCGTTGTAGACCAAATCATTACAGTTTCTAAAGACGATGCGTTTTTCTATACGAGAGAATTGCCTAAGAAAGAGGGAATTTTGGCAGGAATTTCTACAGGAGCGTCATTGGCGGCGGTGGCTCAGCTTCTAAAACAAGTGCCAGAAGGAGCGAAAATCCTAACGGTAAACTATGACACAGGCGAGCGTTATTGGTCTGTCGATGGGCTTTTTGAATGATATACAAATGGATATAAGATAAGAAATCTTGCTTTAATATAAACAGCCCCAATAAGTTGGGGCTGTTTATGTTAAGTGTTTGTAATTGTTTGTTAATTGTAATTTGGATTTTGTGTGATTTCACCAGTGGAATTATCTATTTCGGTTTGTGGAACGGGCCAATATTTATGGGCTTCAGTCCAACTGGGGAGTATGGTAGCGTTGGCACGTCCAGTACGGATAAGGTCGTGATAACGCTCGTTTTCACCAGCCAATTCCAATCGGCGTTCGTTAAAAATAGCATCTTTAAGAGCTGTACCTGAATCTGTTACATCAGGAAGTCCAGCTCGTGAACGTACCATATTCAGTGCTGTGCGAGCATTTGCTTCTTCATTGGTTTCAGCACAGGCTTCCGCATAGATAAGTAGGACTTCTGCATATCGCATCATACGTATGTTATTCGCATTGTTACGGATTTGTGCAGAGCGTTTATCTGGATATACATACATTTTTTCTTGAAAAAATCCTGTTCGATTAAATAACAATTTATTTTTATATGTTTGAATTGTATCATTATTACCACTATTCCAAACTTCTTGCGGAATTTCACGCTCGTAGACCTCATCGGTAGTTAGTAAAGTAGCATTTTTTCGTATTACATCTCCTGCTGCATCGAAGGCATCTGCCAAATCTTGTGTAGGCAAATTGATGCCATACCCGTAAGTGATATTACGAGGTAGCATAAGTAAGGTTTGAAAATTACCATTGTTATTTGTTGGCTCAGATTCTGTTGTTGAATTAAAGAAATTTATTTCAAAAATAGATTCAACCCCGTTTTCCTGAGCGAATGTAAATATATCGGCATAATTTGGTAGTAATTGGTATTCGCCAGAATCCATCACTTCTTTAGCCCATTTTTTAGCTTCGTTGTAATCCTTTACGTATAGATTTACTTTGGCAAGTAAGCCTTGGGCATATCCTTTGGTAATTCTCCCAAGGTTGGTAGCGGAATATTCGCTTTTCTTTGGTAAATACCCTTCGGCTTCTTTCAGGTCGTTTATAATGAAAGCATATACCTCGGCTATTTCTGATTGCCCGATGCGTTCTGAAGAAGTTTTAATCACGTGGTCTAAAATAGGAACACGCCCGAAACAGCGAACTAACTCAAAATGAAACAATGCACGAAGTACTTTTGCCTCTGCTATAAGTCGATTTTTAAAGGCTACTGACTCGAATAGGGCATCATCCATTTTCTGAACTCCTTCGATAGTTTGGTTTGCTTTACTTATGCCTCGATAACAAAGCCTCCATTTGTTGGTAATCAATAAATGAGAGGCATTAGCATTAAATGTTTTTACAAGTTCGAAACTAGAATGGTCAGCATCGTTACCTCCATAAATAGCATTATCACTTAGGGTTTCTCCAAATGCCCAAAGAGTCCAACCAAAGCGATAATCTTTTACATCAGAATAGGCTGCGGTTAATGATGATACAGCTTTTTCTTGTGTGTTGAAAAATACATCAGATGTTTCTTCTCCTAATTTGTCTTGATTTAAAAAATCAGTACTACACCCTATTATGAGTAACCCAAATAGAGTTACGGGCAGTATTTTTGTGAATATATTATGTTGTTTCATCACTTTATATTTTTAATATTAAAATTGTAATTTGAGTCCCATAACGAATGTTTTGGGTTGCGGATAAATACCTACATCTACACCTCGGCTTAGATAGTTGCCCTCAGTAATTTGTCCTATTTCAGGGTCAGCACCCGAATAGCTGGTAAGGGTCAAAATGTTTTGAGCCGATACGTATAGTTTTAAATTGCTGATATTCAACTTTTCCAAAACATTTGTAGGAACATTATATGCTAATGTAATGTTTTTAAGCCGTATGTATGAGCCATCTTCTACGAATCGGTCTGAGGTTCGGTTGGTATTGTTTCTGTCATTACCATTTAAGCGAGGCATATTGGTATTGGTATTGGTAGGTGTCCACGAGTTAAGCATATCTCTATGTTTATTGGTTGCATCAAATTGGTATAGGAATAATTTCATTCCGTTAAAAATATCGTTTCCTTGCGAGCCTTGTGCAAAAGCGTTTAATTCCCAATTTTTATAATTAATTCCGAGGTTAATACCATAGATAAAATCGGGGTCAGGAGAGCCTATTTTGGTTCTATCTTGGTCATTAACTACGCCATCGCCTGTAACATCTACAAATTTAAGGTCTCCTGGTTGTAAAGCAGCATTGTCTGTTCCTTGTTGTATAGCCCAGTTGTTGATTTCGTCTTGTGATTGGAATACGCCAGCGGTTTTGTATCCATAGAAATAGCCGATAGATTCGCCTACTTCGGTACGTGTAGCATTAAAGCTCCGTCCGTACGCTCCTCCTGATATAGGATTTCCATTACCGATACTCATTACTTTATTTTTGTAAGAAGAAATATTGAACCCTATGTTGTAGCCAAAATCCTCTGTGATATTGTCTTTCCAGTTGATACTCACTTCAATACCTTTGTTATTAACTTCCCCAATATTTACAGTAGGACCTGTTTCGTAACCATAATACAATGGAATTGGAACACTTAGGAGCATGTCTTTGGTGTCTTTGTTAAACCAATCAAAAGATACATCTAGTCTATTACTGAAGAAAGAAGCATCAAGCCCTACGTTAAGCGACTCGACGGTTTCCCATTTAATATTTGGCTCTCGCATTGCAGTAATTACGTACCCCTGCCAAACGTCTTCGTTTATTCCGAAAAGATAACGATATTGGCTATTTCCGTTCATAGTAGTTTGGTAAGGATAGGTACCGATGTTTTGATTACCTATTTGTCCCCAACCAGCTCGTAGCTTCATCGAAGAAAGCCACGCTACATTTTCCAAAAAGTTTTCCTCACTGATTTTCCAGCCCAATGCCACTGAAGGGAAATATCCCCAGCGATTTCCTTGAGCGAATCGAGAAGAACCATCGGCACGGAAACTCGCTGTGAGTAAATACTTGTTGTCATAGGCGTAGTTGATTCTTCCTAAGTAAGACATTAGTGTGAACTCTGAGGCACTACCGCGAGCTACATCTCCTTCAGTTCCAGCATCTAAGTACCAAAGTGTTTGGTCTTCATTTGGGATTTTATTTCGAGTTCCTGCAAGTGATTCAAAACGGCTTTTTTCTTTAGTAAATCCATAAAGTGCCGTAATGTCGTGCTTACCAAGTGATTTGTGATATGTTAAAGTGTTTTCCCAAGTTTGGTAAAGTGATTTATTATTAGAACGGAATACTTCATTAATTACGTTTTGCTGATTAGTATTTACTACATAAGTAGGTGTAAAATTATAACCATCAATACTGCTTCTGTTCCAACCATAACTTGTTTTGAACTTTAAATCTTTGAATAAATCCAGCTCTATATAAGCATTGGCTAAGATACGTAGTGATTCGGTACGGCTGTTATTATACGCTATTTGAGCCACTGGATTTGGATAATCAGTATATTTAGAATAATCATAAATGCCTTTTTCTTTGTTAATCCAAACAGGGAAATTAGGTTCGAGTTTTATAGCTGAGTTAATAGTCCCGATAGTAGTACTTCCTTCGAGAACTCCATTTTTGCTTTTGCTATTTTGTAGGTTGATGTTTCCACCTATTTTTAGGAAATCTTTTACTTGGTAGTCTGATTTAAATCGGGCAGTAATGCGTTCATAATCTGTACCTAATATAGTACCTTCCTCGTCATAATAACCTCCCCCGAATGTGTAAACTACTTTATCCGTTCCCCCAGAAAGGTTTACATTTACATCTTGTACTATGGCTGTACGTGTGATTTCATCAAACCAATTAGTAGAAGTGTTGCGGTTTACCAAAGAAAGATTAATAGGAGTGGTACGCGTTAGGTTAAGAGTTTCTTGAATATCATACCATTCAGATCCGTTGGTAAGTTGCCAATTATTATTAATGTTTTTGAAGCCTACATACGTATCTACCCCAATGATAGTAGGCATATTTAGCTTCCCACTTTTGGTGGTAACTAATACCACTCCGTTAGCACCTCTCGAACCGTAAATAGCTGATGCTGAAGCGTCTTTCAGAACTTCGATAGAAGCGATGTCATTCGGGTTTAGGAAGTTAATATCCGATGTAGGCACTCCATCTACTACATAGAGCGGGTCAGAATTATTTACCGTTCCGATACCCCGTACTCGTACCGAAATAGAACCACCAGGAGCACCACTATTGGAGAATACTTGCACTCCAGCGATTCGTCCTTTTAGTGCATCATTGACTGTATTGATAGGTTGTGTAGCAAGTTGTGCATAATCCACAGAAGCTACTGCTCCCGTAACATCACTTTTACGCTGAACACCGTACCCTACAACTACTACATCTTCAAGCTGTTGTGTATCTTCCGATAGAATGACATCTAAGGTAGTGTTTTGTCTTGTTTCGGTAATTCTTTGATTTTTAGTAACATACCCTATGTATGTAAATTCAAGAACATCGCCAGTACGGATGTTGTTAAGTGAATACAGACCATTGATGTCTGTTGCAGTTCCGTGGGTAGTTCCTTTTACTACAATGTTTACACCAGGTAGCGGAACTCCATCTTGTCCCGTAACTTTTCCAGAAACGGTCATTTGCTGTGCAAAGGCTGTCAAAGAGCCTAACAGCAAGGTCAACAAAGTTAAAAAATGCTTTCTCATAATGAAAATTTTGAAAAAAAATCACCCAAATATAGGTATAAAAAATTGTTAAACAAAAGAAATTATGTTAAAATTTAAAATCTGTTTTTGTACTTAACTAAAAATGAATGTTTCGAGAGTAATACAAAGTGCTGATTTATTTAATTATAATTATTTGATTTATAGTGTAATAGCTTATATTGTGTTTTATTAAAACGGCTTATTTTGAATATTTGTAAATTATAAAAATAACTATTTTTTTATATATAGAAAGAAAAACGAATGAAATCGAAATAAAAACAAATATTATACGAAATAGAGTTGTTATAAAAATGGAACGAGGCAAATTATAAAAAAAAACAACCTCTCCGATACGTTGGAAAGGTTGTGAATGTACTTATGGATAAACTGCTTTTTGGGCGTTAAAATTTGGCAGAGAAAATTTTAGGATTGATATTCAGGCTGCACCAAAACCAATCTTGGTATCCTCTGGCATCGGGTGTGTTTTTAAGTGTTTTGAGGGAATTGGTAGTAAAATAGGTAGAGTATCCCATCTGCAAACCGATGTAATTCTGTACTTTAAGTGTGTATACTAAGTCTATTTCGTTTCCTAAACCACATTTTTTGTAGCCATTACTGTCATACATTTTTCCTGCCGAATTAAAATTATGCCACGTAACTGATAGATTGCTTTTCTCTCCCGTACGGAAATTAGCCGTGATGTATGGATTTACTAACCCCACAGGATTTACAGTCGGTACATAGTAATAATCCATAAATCCGTAGAATTTGTGGTTTGTACCAGAAAATGGGTCAAAGGCTTTGTCTTTAGCCGAAGTGTCATCAGTACTTTTTCCGCTTAAATAATCAAGCCCTGCGGTCAAAGTGAAAATGTCAGAAAATTTGTAACCTGCATTGATAGCAAACATTGATGCACCTTTAGTAGCTCCAGAGCTATTTTTACCCGTTTGGAAGTAGGAGGTAAGCCCATATTTCCAGTTGTTATAGCCTCCTACGTAATGAAAACCAAAGGTTTGCATATTGTAAGTTTTATCTTCTTTTGCATCATCTTGAAAACCTAAATTGCTCAGTAAAAAGGATATTTTATTACTTTCGGAGATGTCAAATAGTCCATAGACAGTTTCCATATGCTGATAAGGCTGTGCGTTTGTGGGGCTGAAGTATTGCTGAGCAGGACTATTGATATTTCTATCGGTGTAATTTTGGTTAAAAGCAAAGAAACTTCGCAAAAGGAATTTGTCTGATGCCTTCCAGTTGAGGTTCACTGCATCGTGGCTTCGTCCTGCGGGATGCCAATCAAGAGAACCAAAAATACGGTCATCGTCCAAAACAATCATCTGTCTACCTATTTTGGTAGTTAATTTTTTAGCAAGCGGAAAAACGGCGTATGCCTCAAATACAGAGGCTCCACCAGTTTTGTCAGTTACCTGAATTTGAGGAGCTTGCCCCCAAACGTTTACATTTTGAAGCGAAATGTACAATTGCAATTTGTCGTCATTTCGGTAATCAAAATTAAGTCGCATTCGATTGTTTACCAAAATAGCGGGTTGCTCGTGTTGCAAAGGACGATAAGCTCCGTTTCGGTACTCAAAACGAGGTCTGATTTGTGCCGAAAGTGAAAATTCATTATGCTCTTCTTGTGCATCGACTGATGCAGGGCATAGCGTTAATACTATACCAAGCACGGCTGTTGAAATGAAACTTGTTCTCATATGTAGTTAGTTTTAAATTTTGCTATGATATTGTAAATTTTCTAAGTATATTATATATAGGTGTAAATGTTAAAATAGCCAAATATTTTTTGTATATTTCATTATTATTTAGAATGAAAATAAAATAATTGTCGATTTGAAAATAAATGCTTTTTCTCATTGCAAATATAATAAAAAAACTTTACATTTGCGATAATAAGATACAAATATCTTTTTTAGCGATGATAACAACAGATAAAGAAACAAAACAGGTCAAAAAGAACAAGTATTTCAAGTACTTGATTCCTTCAATGGTAGGGGTGTTGCTTGGGCTGAGCGGATTTCTTTTTTACATCTCCAAAGCACATTCTTACTTATCGGATGACCCTAAAGCCTGTGTGAATTGTCACATTATGGCACCTGAGTACTCCACTTGGTTCCATTCCTCACACGGACGGAACACGGTGTGTAACGATTGTCACGTTCCGCACGACAATTTCTTCCGAAAGTATTACTTCAAAGCAAGCGATGGACTCAGACACGCTACAATGTTTACTTTACGTATGGAACCACAAGTAATTACAATGCACAAACCAGGACAAATGGTGGTTCAGGAGAATTGTATTCGTTGCCACGACCAGCTTAATAGCGTGGTAGGAACAAACAAAGTAACAGCACAAATGGCTCACGCCGACCAAGGAAAACTATGCTGGGAATGCCATACTGATGTGCCTCATAGTAACATCAGAGGATTAAATTCAGCCCCCAATGCACGCGTTCCGTTAGCATCAGAGCCTGTACCCGATTGGCTGAAAAATATGGTAGATACACAGCAAAAAGGGAAATAACATTGAATTTTTTAGAACACAATATAATAATGACTGACAATTAATACACTTAGCGATGAAAAAGAAAAATTGGTTAATCGTAGGAATTTTGGCGATAGTAACCTTCCTATTAGGAATGCTTGCCAATTCAATTATGGGAAGAAAAGCCGAAGCTCAGATTATTTCAAGAGCAAATACTGAGATTGGCGATTTCGAAGCTCGAAACGAAATTTGGGGTGAATACTACCAACGTGAGTACCAATCATGGTTACAAACTGCAGACACTACTCTCCGTACTAAACATATGAGTAGTGATAATGATGACCTTTTGGAGTTACGTCCTCACATGGTGATTCTCTGGGCTGGATATGCTTTCTCGAAAGATTATACCGCTCCACGTGGGCATATGCACGCCATAGCCGACGTAACGCATACATTGCGTACTGGTTCTCCAACAGATTCTACACATTCTCCACAACCAGGTACTTGCTGGACTTGTAAAAGCCCTGATGTACCACGAATGATGAATAAAATTGGAATTGAAAATTATTACAAAGGGCATTGGGATGATTTGGGAAGTGAAATCGTAAACCCAATAGGATGTGCTAACTGCCACGACCCTAAAACAATGAACCTTACCATCACACAACCAGCTCTTGTAGAGGCTTTTAATCGTCAAGGAAGAGATATTACCAAAGCAACTCATCAAGAAATGCGTTCTTTAGTTTGTGCTCAGTGTCACGTAGAATACTATTTCAAAGGAGATGATAAGTATTTGACTTTCCCTTGGGATAAAGGAATGACTATTGAGAAAATGGAAGAATATTATGATAATATAGGCTGGACAGATTATGTTAATTCGGTTAGTAAAGCACCTATTATAAAAGCACAACACCCTGATTATGAGTTAAGTCAATTAGGTATTCATGGGCAACGAGGAGTATCTTGTGCAGATTGCCATATGCCATACAAATCAGAAGGAGGAGTGAAATATACTGACCATCACATTAGTAGCCCACTTAAAAATGTCAATGCAAGTTGCCAAGTTTGCCACCGACAACCCGAAGAAGAGCTAATCAAAAATGTGTATGACCGTCAAGACCACGTATTTGCTCTAAGAGACCGTTTAGGAAACCAATTGGCACGTACTCATTTTTATGCTAAATTCTTATGGGACAATGGAGCTAACGAAGAGCAGATGAAACCCGCTTTGGCTCTTATTAGAAAATCTCAATGGCGTTGGGATATGGTTCATAGTTCTCACGGTTCAGCTTTCCACGCTCCGATAGAATCTCTTAAAATACTTTCAGATGGTTTGGATTATGCCTTACAAGCTGAAAATGAGCTTACTGCTCTTACTAAAAAACTTAACGTAACAGCAACTTTTGCAATGCCAGACATTAGTACAAAAGCTAAAGCTCAAGCTGTTATAGGTTTGGATATGGAAAAAGAAACGAAAAAGAAAAAAGAATTTATGAAAAATATCGTTCCGAAATGGATAAAAGAAGCCAAAGAAAAAGGTAATTTAGTTACTCAACGATAGTTTAATCAGAAATTAAAAAAGCAACCGTTGCAGGATTTTATCCCCTAAAAATGATTCTGCAACGGTTTTTTTTGCAATTTTGCGATAAGTTTTAATCACTTACAATGCATCATTCTGAATTTTGAAAAAGAATTTCACAAAAGCAACCAATATCGGTATTCGATTATTATTTCATTGATATCGTTACTGATAGGGGCTGTGTTGCAGTATTTTTTCGGGAGTATTCCTAAAAGCTGGTTCAGTTTTCCTTACAACATCATTGGCGGACTTGCTTTTGTATTGCTTAATACAGCTATATTTTTTATTTTCAAAAAGAAGAATTTTATCAATCTGCATTCTAGTGTACCTTTTGCCATCGTAACGGTGATTACTCTTGGGCTTCTGACTATCGGTTTGGGCAGTATCAGTATTGATAAAGGGCATCACGGAGCATCATCTACATTGCTGAATTTCGGTTTTGATGATATTACCAAAACATGGTATTTTGCACTTATTTTTCTAATGACTTTGACCAATTTATGGTTGGCAATTCTCAAACGTTCAATGGTTTATCAGCGTAAAAATATCACTTTTTTGCTGAATCATTTTGGGCTTTGGCTGATAATGTTTGCAGGAGTTTTAGGACAAGGCGATTTGATTCGGCTGAAAATGGATTTGTACAAAGATAAAATAGAATGGCGAGCTACTGATGATAAAGGTAATGTTATTGAATTACCCATAGCGATGGAGCTAAAATCCTTTGACATAGATATTTATCCTAATAAATTGTTTGTCATTGATTCATTGGGAGAAACTCTTCCGACAGAGAAACCTATCAGTTTTATGTTAGAAAAAGATGGTTCTGAGGGAAAAATTCTTGATTGGAAAATCACGCAACATCAATATTTGGAAAAAGCTATTCCCGATACCGATAGTACTTATGTATCACACGGAATGTGGGGGGCAACCAATGCTGCATTCATAACGGTTGAAAATATAAAAACGAAAGAAAAGAAGCAAGGCTGGATTTCGTCAGGAAATTTCCAACTTCCACCGCGAACCATTCAACTTGATGCCCAGCATACTCTGGTAATGGCTCCTGCCGAGGCTCGTAAATTTCAATCAGATGTCATTGTATATCAAAAAGATAGTGAAGAAGTTCGTCATGAAAAGATAGAAGTTAATCATCCTATTAAAATTGATGATTGGAAGGTATATCAAGTTAGTTATGATGAACGTATGGGACGCTGGTCTGAGCTTAGTGTTGTAGAGCTAATTTTAGACCCTTGGTTACCAGTAGTTTATACAGGAATTTTTATATTAATGGCTGGAGGGGTAGCATTTTTGTTTATAAATAGAAAGTAATTATGTGGCAGTATTTTGATTATATTACGATTTTGACTTTAATTTTATGGTTAATGTCAGGTATTTTGATTTATGCTAAAAATAAATCATATAGGCAATTGAGTCTCTTTTTTCACATATTAGCAACTTTTATCATTGGTGTTTTTATTGCAAAATTATGGATAGAACTTGACCGACCTCCTTTGAGAACCCTTGCCGAAACGCGAATATGGTACGCTTTCTTTATGGGGACGATTGGCTATGCTATTTACTTGCTTTATCGTCAGAAATGGATGCTAAATTATTCGGCGGCTATGGGTATTGTTTTTATGTTAGTAACGTTTTTTCGTCCTGATACGATGAACAAGACTCTAATGCCAGCTTTGCAGAGCGTTTGGTTTATTCCACACGTGATAGTATATATTTTTGCTTATGCGATGCTTGGAATGGCTTCACTTACAGCTATTTATGGGGTATATCTTTATAAAAAACAAAAAAACACAGAAAAAGCCGCTTTGGTTACAGAACAGCTCATCAAAATAGGTTATGTTTTTTTAACCTTTGGACTACTTTTTGGAGCTCTTTGGGCAAAAGAAGCTTGGGGGCATTATTGGACGTGGGACCCTAAAGAAACTTGGGCGTTTATCACTTGGCTTGCTTATTTGGTATATATTCATTATAAATACAAGCATAAAGAAAAGAATCCGTTTCATAATAGCATTTTTACTTTTGCTAATATGCTGGTTTGGAGTGAATTACCTGCCTACTGCACAAATGAGTGTGCATACATATTCGGGGTAAGTGATAATTTTTCACAAAAAAATATTGTAAAATTCAAAAAATATATTATTTTTGTCGCAAACAAATAAAAGAAAAATAATGTTTAATCAATTACATCATCATCATTCTTATACTTGCACTCAGGCGAGGTAGAATGATATGTATTTGCATTAGCTAAAAAATATTCGTCCCGTTTGAGTAAATCAGACGGGATTTTTCTTTTTATCCATGCTTTCGTGATTTACTCAAACCTAATTTTTAACAAAAACAAATTGAATATGAGTAAATTGAAAATTGCTATTCAG
>JAUNHN010000048.1 GCA_030523915.1 Capnocytophaga sp.
GCCGATTGGACGCTCAAGCCTGAAGACTTTTCCGAAGCCTTGCAGCTTTTTCTTTCACTTAAAAAAGTGCAGGTAAAATACGAATTGAGTGCCTATTATGAATTTGATTTTAAAGACCCTAAGACACAAAACATCATTTCTTGCCACCCAAGAAAGAGTAATTTGACCGTTTATTTTGGCAAAAATACCCAAGCAATGCCTGAATTTTGGTTTGCCTTTACCAATGCCGAGCAATTACATAGTTATTTGGCTGATATTGAACCATTTGCACCTTTTAAATCTTGGGATATGAAAGCATTTCGCACCGTAAAACCCAACAAACAAGGCACAGCCAATGTGGTTCGCAAGATAAAAGATTGACACACCGAACGCACAGCGTTTTTTGATATTTTTTATACAGTAAAAACATCGCCAAAGTTTGGAACTTTGGCGATGGACACAAAGTGTCTTTTAAAATTTTCATTATCTTTGTAAAATAACCGCCCGTCCGTGCTACGGACTGGCTCACCGTGAGAGAAAAATATGAATATACCAAAAATTCCACTTTATCAATCGCCAGAAGATTATCAAGGCGAGAAAAAAATCATCATAAAACCCACAACCGAAAAACAAAAACGACTGTGGAAAGAAACTTTGCCCGAGTTGAAAAGCATTGAAGATTTAAGCTGTTTCTTTGCAATAAAAGAAGATTTGTTTGATGTTATTTGTGGCTTAGAGCATTTGAAACAGCTGTATTTTCAAACGAGAATGACAAGCATAGAAGGCATTGAAAAACTGAAAAATTTAACAGGATTTCATATTTCTAACGCCCCAAAATTAGAAAGCATAGAGCCTATTGGCAAGATGATTTGGCTTAAAGAATTGACCATAGAACTGCCCAAAATTACGGATTATTCGGCATTGGCTACTTTGGTGAATTTAGAAGAACTTCACCTTGACGGTGGCATAGACCGATACCAAAAATTAGACAATATTCTCTTTGTAAAGAATATGAAAAAATTGAAAATTTTAACGCTGACTTCTACCAGAATGACCGATAAAAATTTTGATGCACTTACGCATTTGGTTTCGTTAGAAGAACTTCGTATTTCGTGGAATTATCCCACCGAAGAATTTGAAAAATTGCGTGTTTTACCCAATTTAAAAATTTGCGACCCATTGTTTTATGAAAATTAAATTGTTACTGATTGGTTTTTTAAATTAAGAAAAATAGAATAAATTGCCAGCGGTGGCTTACCGTGAAAGAAAGATATGAATACACGATACATTACTTATGGTATTTTTGGAGAGAATTTAGAAAGCTATGTCAATGATTTTCAGCATAAATTTCATATTCTACTTGAAAAAAATCCAAGAGAAAACGAACCTTGCCTATGCTATGAAATGCTTGAAAAATCACACGCTTTTATCAAATGTTTTGAAATCACATTGGGGCATAATGATGGCTATCATTTCGCTGAAAATATGATTTTATTTCCAAATTATTTAATTCGCTGTAATTTATTTTATAATGAAAATACAGACGAAGATAACATCACTGAAATTCAGCAGTTTATACAAAATTTACCCTATATAAAATTGCTAAACATCATCAATCAAGCATTAGAATTATGACACACCAAAATTACCCCACTCAATACGGCAATTTGCAATGGGACAATCAAACCGATATAGACGAAACGCATTGGTATTGTCAGACGACTTATCAAAGTGCGGTGTATGGGCAGAAAATAGAGTTTTCGGTGAGTTTTTTTAGCCAAAATGACAGCATCAATCGCTCATCGCTACAATTTTCGGAGCAAATTCTACAAAATGCCGATGTTTATCTAAAAAAAGCCTTAGATTTTTTGCAAAAAACCTTCACGAGCGACCCAAACACTTATCACATCACCCCAAACGAGCTGCAAATGCTACAAAACCCCAGCGAAAGTCTGTTTTTCTGTCCTGCATTTAGCTTTTATAATGACGATTTGGAATGGATTTTACGCTTTGACAACGGAAAACTTGCTCTCTGTGAGCCTTATGGCGTGGCGGTTTTCTTTATGGGCGAAGAAGTGGCGTTTATAGATACGCTTGATGACGATGAGACGCAAAGCGGACACACCGTGTCTTTTAATAATTAAAATATGCGTTTTGTAGGGGCTGCACGAGCGAAGCGAACTGGCGAAGCAATCGCAATTAGCCCAAAATGTATATAAAAGGGCGTAAGCATTACGCCCCTACAACGGATTGCGTTTGAAAATCCGTGTCTTTCAATAATTTTTGTAATTTTGTAAAATAATCGCCTGTCGGTGCTACCGACTTTGTATAACAGTTTAATTAAAAAGCCCCTCTCCTTGGGAGAGGGGTTGGGGAGAGGAAAAAACAACTTATGAATACCGACAAAAACCAAATATTACAACAAATGTTTCATCGCTTTATTGATGAAAATGAAATATTTACCGAAGATACTTTGGTGGCTCATTTTTTATCCACGGTGGATTTTGCCTTTGCCAATTTTCAAGAGCCATCTTACTGTGAAGAAGACTGGATAGAGCAAGAGTACGAAGACAGGCTTGCCACCATTGCCCTGCGTATTGGTGCAGGTTTGAAGCGTTTGTATCCGAAATTGGCGAAGTCCGAAAAAGTGCAAAATGCGATTTTAGAGGTTTTTTATAACAAAAAATATTCTATCGGGGCAAGAATGTATTTCTTATACACTTTGGAAGATGCCAAAATGGACAAGCAAATCGCTGATTATGTGGCTACTTTAAACGAAATCCCGACCACTTGGAGTTATACGATAATGAAAGTTTTGTGCAGTCGCAAAATTGGCGGTTTTGGTGAAAAAGTAAAAGCCTTATACGAGAAAATTAAACACACACGAGGCGAAGCAGATACGCAAAAATATTGCCTTCGCTATCTTGACAATGAACATAAGTTTAAAAGGTTTTAGCGATGAAAATCATCTCTCAATTTAAAGATTATTACGATTATAAAGTCGCTGAATACGGCTTGGACACGCATTTGGTCTATGACCGCCGAGAGCAAGTGCGAATGTTTAAAAGTACGCTTTCTACCCAAGATATTTTTAAAAAGCCAAACGACACAGATGCTCTGCATTCGGTGCTGTATATCGGCGATAAATTGGTGCATATTTTCGCCACCAAAAGCCATATTTATACGCATTTTGATTTACAAAATGTACAGGATTTGAATGCGTTTAGTACATATTTTGACGATACCAAATTGATTGCACTAAAAAACGGTCATCAAATCAGCATTACAAGTTTTCTTTACACCGAAAATAACTATAATTTGTATGAACAACTTAGCCAAGACCGAGCCAAAAATATCTATGGTGCAAAGGATATTCCCTATGGCGTACACATTCGCCAATGGGATTATTTTGCTGACAGACCGATATTGTGGCTAAGTAGAACTCACTCTGAAAAATGGCTGCATATTTATCCCAATTTATATTTGTCCGAAGCGGGGATTTTTATAGACCCTGATTTTATATGGCAAAACATCGTGCAGTTTCTTTCTGATTTAAAAAGCCAAAAAGAAATAATGCCCGAAGTCCCCAACGATGAAAAAATCACCAACAAAGGCTTTGATAAAAAGACTTCGTTTAGACCGAAGATGAACACATAGTGTTCTTTTGATATTTAAAATATGCGTTATGTAGGGGCGACACGAGCGAAGCGAACTGGCGAAGCAATTGAATACGCCCAGTAAAATTTGTTAAATATGTTAGGGCGTAAGCATTACGCCCCTACGGATTGCGTTTAAAAATCCGTGCCTTTTAAAATTTTTTGTAATTTTGTAAAATAGAAATTGCCTGTCGGTGCTACGGACTAATCGCCAGCGGAGGCTCTCCGCAAAAAGGCTTGTTGCAGACGAATGCTGTGGATAGTAAAGAGCGAATTTTAAAATTTTATTTTACCAATAAAGATTTGACCGAAAATGGACATAAAATCGTCGCTCATCTACATCGTAAATGGCTCGTTTATAATGACAAAAACGACAGTAAATCTGAAACAAGGGCAAAAGATGTTAAAAAATTAGAGAAATATTATCAAGAGTTGATTTGAAAATGAGAAAAATGCAAAATCTACAAGATGTGTTAAAATTCATAAAAAAACGCCCTGGAATGTATTTGGGTAATTCGCCTAATTTGCCAAAATTACGGGATTTTATCCTTGGCTATGAAACTGCTGTTTTTATTCATCAAATCAATGAACCAAAATTTAATTGTCAATTTTCTACTTTCGTTGCTAGGCAACTGGGCTATGGAGAATCTACGGCTGGGTTTGTGAATATGATTTTGGCGTATGTGATTGGTTTTGAGCCAAAGCAGATTGATTGGGATACCTTTCTCCAACAATCCATATCCGATGATGAGCATCAAAAAGCCTTTGATTTATTTTTTGAGTTGGTGGAAGAGTTTTGGACACAGGTATAATTTTTTTTTGACATTTTTTGTAATTTTGGACACATCGTGTCTTTTAATATTATAGGAGAAAAAAATGACACCACGAGAAATTTTTTTAAAAGGGTGCAATGAAATTGCCCAGCATTTCCCTGATTTTACCCCAAAACAAAAAGGGCAAACCTTAACGAAAGTATCTGAAAATAAAGACCTTGTGTTTGAAATTCATTTTCAATCCAGTATGCGTAATGTTGGTAGCACTGCCAAGATTATTCCGCTGGTGAAAATTTATTCCAAAGCGATGAAAAAGGCGAATTTGCCGTATTCGGCAGGTTGTATTTTTGACAATTCGCTGGGCTATTTGAGCAGTAACGAGTACAAAACTTGGTTGCTCGGTGGGGCAAGTTTTGATGATACAGTTAAAGACATTGTGGAGCGAATTGAAAAGTATGTATTGCCGATTTTTGAGCAGTTTGAAGACCGAGAAAAGTTGATTGATTTTTTGGTAGAAAATACTGCCAAATTTAATAAATTTGTCAATCCGAATGACTTTTTATTGTTTTATTATATGTATTTTTACGCAGGAAAAGAAAAAGCACAAATTTACTTGAATAAAATTATCCAAAATGATAAACTCAAAAATAAATACATCGGACTGTATAAAAATCTGTTGCAAACGCCCAAAGAAAACATTGACCCAGACGAATCCGAATTTATGAACGCAGAGACGATAAGATTTGCGTATTTGAATGATATTCAGATAGATATAAACCAATGATGATTTTTAATTTTTAAAAGGAAATAATATGGTTGCAGAACACTTAGGACGAAAAGTTCCGCAGGAATATTTGGATTTTATAGCGTCCTATACAGCGAAAGGTAATTGGAAATCGTGGTATTTGAACAATGCACATTGCCAAAACAAAGAAATTCGTTTATACACCAAAAAAGGTTCATTATCAAACATTTACGACAAAAAAAACATATTGGTACGAGGCTATTAGCAGGGCTCATTACGAGTTTGAAAAAGTAAAACCGCTTCGTGCCGATGAGCCAATCGAGATTCGTGCGGTGAAAACCTGCTTTACGATTGCCGATACTACCAATGGCAAGGTGTTTTTGAACCTTTTTGACGGTTCGGTATGGCATTTTACCGACGATTCGGATTGGCTAAACGACATTGATTTGTACCATTGTGAAAAATATGCCAATAGCTTTAACGAATTTTTACAACTGCTTAGTAAAGAACCTATTAGCGATAAATCTGATAAATAAGATTTATAATTTTTGCCCAAGTTGAATGTAATTGATTAAAAATTTAAAAGCGAGAAAAATGAAAGACAATCCATTAAAAATCAATGCTGAACGCTATTATAAAAAGCTCAATGCCGAAATTGCCATTCGGACAAGTTTTATGAACGATACCAAATGGCGAAAATTGATTGAACTTTTGCAAAACGAGCGTATCAATTCGCTGGAAATCAAGTTTTTATTAGATAATATTGTGCGTAAAAATTTTGATTTTGGCTATGTAAATAACAACTATTGCGATACAATGATTGGGGCGTTTTATTTAAAAGAAATTGAATGGATTTTTATTCCCAAACAGCTTGAAAAACAGCGATTTAACCGAGATGAACAACTCACTTCCGATTTTACGGTACAAAATCTTGATGGTTTTGTTGAAAAATTAGAAAAATTGGGACAATTTCAGTATGAAAAAGACGAAAATGGCGTAAAGATTTTTGCTTATAAATAATAATCTGATAGCCAATTCAATAGAAATATTTAATTTTGTAAAATAAATGCTTATAAGCGAGAAGGACAAAAAAATGAAAGACAATCCATTAAATATCAACGAAATAGAAGTGAATACAAGGCAAGATTTTGCTCGGTTTTTGGTGTTATTACAACACGATTTGCAAGAAAATCCGCACGAGTGGGAAAACCGCACTTTATCTGATTTTTTGGAAGCACTCAGCCGATACACCGAAGATATTGAATATTTTTACAAAAACACCCAGCAAAACATCAATGCCGACACCCCAAGTTGGCGTGTTTTTGCCGATATATTTAGGGGTGCAAAGGTGTATGAATAGGACGCATAGCGTCTTTTATTATTTTTTGTAATTTTGTAAAATAAAAATAATCGCCAGCGGTGGCTCACCGCTCGGTGCTATCAACCATCGCCAAAGTTTGGAACTTTGGCGATGTTAAAGAAACACCATATCTTTCAATATTTTTTGTAATTTTGCAAAATAAATCGCCCGCGGTGGCTCACCGCCTAATTACTATGAAAAAAATATTTATTCTTTGGATTTTCCTTTTTGCCAGTATCGCATTTGGGCAGGAAAAGGAAACTGCCGCAGACTTCGGGCTGAACGGCAAAGTGAAATCAGCGGAAACTATTGTAAGCATTAAAGGCGTTCCGCAGGAGAAAAGCGTTGAAAAATATGTTCTGTAATCGGAACCTAAATACTCATCAAAGTTGGATATTTGTTGGTATGAAGAAGAATTACATAGCGTTTCTATGATTTGTGGAAAATTGTGATATTACACTTGTTTTAAATTTTTCGCTTTTAGAAAAATTTAGACCGATTTCCCAAAAAAATTCTTATATTATTAAAGAATTAAGTAAAAATCAATATATTTGCCTACTCGTCTATTATTGTTAATAAAATATTTACACAACTGATTATGGAAGAATTACGCACTCGATTCGATTCATTTATAAACAAACTTACCCAAAGAGCCAACGAAATCGCCGATGAGGTAAAAGATTCTGTACAAACCATTTACGATGAAGATACAGACCAATACAAACGCAGTTTTCACAACTTCAAAATGGGAATACAAGGGCAATTTAAAGCTCTCATTACCAAGGCTCAAGATGTTTTTGACAAACAAATAAAACCTTATGACCCTCGCTATTCTTTCAGCATTACCGACCCTCGATGGGATGAGCAAAACAAGTGGTATACGCCCATCCACGATGGATTTGAACAATGGAAAGACCAAATCCGTACACTTTCAGAAAATATTTTCGCTTACCTAAAAGAAAAATCTGCCGAAGAGACATTGCAAGAAATCATCGAAGAATATCACAATACAAAAAATAATTTTCATTGTTCACAATGTGGTGGAAAATTGGAAATCAATGAAATATATTTCATCAGCACTTATATTCATTGCCCATATTGTCAAACACAAAATACCTTTGTGCCAAGTTCAAAGATGCGTGAATTGGAGTTCATAGCCAAAGATGTAGCTCTTGAACGAACTCAAAAAGAAGAAAAACGCTATCAAAAAATCAACGATTCGCACAACAGCTATGAAGAAACTTACATAGCGTATTTTCGTTGGCGTGCAGCTATTTGGAAAATCACAGCAGAACTTGTTCCGATACTCTCCGAAGCAAATAAAAAGGTCTTTTTCCGTGAAATGAATGATTGGCAAATGTATGAAGATTATAATTTCGAGAAACATCCTGATTTATACCGAAATATAATTAAATTATTACATTTTCAATCGGAGTACGAACCCAAAATTAAAGAAACTACTGATGAGGCTTACCGTCAGAAACTGATTGATGCTTGGAAATTCCATCTTTCCCTTGCCATAGAATTGTTAGAACAAATCGGTAGTGCGGGACTTTATGCTGAAGAATTCGACAAATTACTATCAGAAATGCGTCTATGTTTGGAAAAAATAGATTCATAACTATTTGGTTTACAGTAATTTTATTTGCTTGTAGACACTTTGTAGACGCTCCTTATTAGGAAACTTTGCTTCTTGCCCATACTTTTGCCAAAAAATTTGTTTAACAATTAAAATTTAAAGATTATGTTTGATGATGTATTTAAAAAGATGCAAGAAGAAATGAAAAAAGCAATGGGTAGTAACTTTCAAATGAATATGCCCGAAGGCTTTAATCAGCAAGGAGGCTGGAATGCTGACGAAGGCGTGTACTATGCCAAAGGCTCGTTTGAGGACGAAGTAGAATACAATAACGAAATTATTTGTATTACGAATGTTCTTCTGGACAATATGGAAGAAATGAATGAAGCTATGGACGACAAGGACTACAATCGTGCCGAAGAAATCCGTAAAGCGTGGATTCAAAACACACCGAATTACATCAGCCAAATCAACGAGTTAGGAGCCTACAACAACGATGATATGCTACAAAAAGCTGCAATTGAGTATTTTCAGGCTTTTGAAAACTTGATGAAGAATGGCTACCAAAGCCTTATCGCTATGCGTTTGGCAGGAAAAAGAGGCTCTTCGGAAGAACAAGCTCAATTAAAAGCCAACAATGCCCTGATGCAAAAATTAGCCGATAAATTCAATGACGTAAGTGATGAATTTCTCGAAAAACACGAATAATAAGCAGAACTAATGCCTATTAACCTTATCTATAAATCCTTCCACGCAAGTTATTGGAAGGATTTTTTTTGAGAATTCCTGCAAATGACAATTCACCGAACAAGCAAAACGATATAAAAATCGTTAATTTTCGCTAAAATTCAGTTTTAATCTTTTTTTGTATAAACTTTATTCATAGTTTTGCCGCCGATTATATGTCAAACGCTAATTTTGTTAGCGAAATGACATCAGTTCAATCATTTGATTGTAATCTCACTCTGCATTATATACTCTCTACTCTTACATTACGCATTTTTTTTAGAGAGATTAATTAAAATAAATATATAGCATGAGAAAAAACAATCAATTTGTAGCAAAACTACAACAAGTAGGGCTACGCAATCTTTTCAAAGGAATCGCCTTTGCATCAATGACCGCTATAATACTAAGCAGTTGTAGCAAAACTACGGAGGAAGAACTCTCCACCACCAGTTCCACAAGTTCCACCACAGAAGAAGAGGTAACAGCTGAAAATCTTGTCGCAAAAACAACAAACCCGAATGCAGTTTTAGTAGCAGGAGGTACATTTACCATCGGTAGGCTCTCTGGCACTACCCACAAAGTAACGCTAAGCAGCTTCAAAATCACTAAATACGAGATTACCAATGCCGAATATGCCAAATTCTTGACCGCTCAAAAAGCAAATAAAACCGAAAATGGAGCTAAATGGTATCAAGGGAAAGACATTACACAAAGCGGAACTACTTTCAAAGCCGTATCGGGAAAAGAAAACTTCCCCGTAGTGTATGTTACTTGGGACGGTGCTAAAGCCTACGCCCAATGGGCTGGAGGAAGACTCCCCACTGAAGCCGAATGGGAATATGCAGCACGAGGCGGAAAACTAAGCAAAGGATACACATACTCAGGAAGTAACACTCTTAGCGAGGTTTCTTGGTATCTGGATACTTCGGGAGGAAGACTACACGCTGTGGGCGAAAAGAAACCAAATGAATTAGGACTTTATGATATGAGTGGTAACGTTTGGGAATGGACGGCTGACTGGTTCGGGACGCTTCTCGCTACCGCACAAGTAAACCCGAAAGGGGCTACAACAGGAACGCAACGCGTTAGACGCGGAGGAAGTGCTTTCTGCAAACCATATACTAATGATACCAAATACCGTAGCAAAAGAGAACCTAATGGCATCCGCCACAATATGGGTTTCCGTGTAGTGTTTGGAGTGTAATAATACATAATATAGTAAATCGAAAGAGGGCTGTCCGAAAAATATCGGGCAGTCTTTCTTTTTCAAATAAAATAGGTTTTCATTAAACAAAATTTTTAGTAAAATACTAAAAACACAGGTATTCAACCAAAAAAAGATAAAATATTTCTAATACATTTTATATGAAATATCTATAACAAATAAATTTTTAAGAATTTTCGGAGAGAAATAATCAATCTTTATCAAGAAAAATATTCCCCAACATAAGCTACAAGTAGTTTATTTACAGAAATATATTTACTACAAAGTATTGCAATAAGTTTTTGTATATAAAAATATTTCATACAAGATATTACAATAAAATTCTATCACAAAAACATTCAAGATAAGATATTACAAATAATTTTTAATAACAAAAGATATTAAGAACAAAGAATTATAAGTGTTGTTGCACAGTAAAACAATTTTGACAATATATTATAGATAATTCTTTTGAGGAAAATTAATCAAATAGTATATTAGAAGTGATTTACATATAAAAACATTCAAAAATAAAATATTACAAGCAATTTACTTATGTAATTTGATTTAAATAATTGTATTTAATCAAAAAAACATACGATTTTTACTATTTGAATAATTGAATTATTTTATTTCAGTATTGTTTTGTTAATAGTATTTATATTTTTTAGCACTCTAAAAAGAGAGATATATATAAATAATTTCGTACAGACTAACTTTTGTAGATATTTAATATTACTAAAATTGTTAGGCTTCGACTTCGCTCAGCCTGACATTATTATCAGGATTTTACTTCGCTCAACCTGACAGGTATATCTATAATATATACAATTTATATACAGTTTATAACATTAACTATTTAGCAATTTGATTTTTCATCAATTACACAAGCGTTATAAAAATCACACAAGTTCCTCTTGATTTTTTCGTTTACGGAAGAAAATATATATCAGCGTAGCAAGTAAAAGTAAATGCAGATACACCGCATAGAGTACCATTTCAGGATAACTAATTGTATTTTTACTAAACCCTATCAATGCGATAACCTGAGCTCCATAGGGAATCAGCCCCTGCACATAACACGAAAATATATCTAATACCGAAGCTGCCTCCCGAGCAGGAAGACGGAATTGGTTGGCTATTTTTTTGCATATACGCGACACAATTAGAATGGAAACCGTATTGTTTGCTACACACAAATTGGCTACGCTTACCAAAACACCAATTCCCAGCAATGCTCGTTTAGCCGAATGTATATGTTTGCGAATCAAGTTCATCAGAAATTGAATACCTCCGAACTGTTCTACTAATGATGCCAAACCACCCGTAAAGAAGAATAAGAAAAAGATGTCGGACATTTGGCTAAATCCATTATATGTATGATTAGTAAGTCCTAAAAAGTCGAATTTCCCATATATTATCCCGATTATTCCTGAAAAAACTACTCCCGTAAATAATGACACAAATACATTCACCCCAAAAAGTGCTAACATTACCACCGCAACATACGGAAGTATTAATACTACATTGAAATCACTACGCACAACCTGATTCGTACTTTCAGCTACTTGCGTATTTCCTATTAAAAGTAGTATCACTACCGCCAATACCGCCGCAGGCAATGCTATTCGTGCATTCGCTTTCATTTTTTCATTCATCTTGCAGCCCATCGTTTGTGTAGCTGCAATTGTTGTATCAGATATTAATGAAAGATTGTCTCCAAACATCGCACCAGACAATAGACAAGCTCCTATAAGGGATATATTTACGCCGCTTTGTTCCGCCAAATGAATCGCAATAGGAGCCAACGTAGTAATTGTACCCACCGATGTTCCCGTAGAAAACGACAAGAACGAAGCTATTACAAAAATCTCCGCAGGAAAATATATAGGCGAGATGTAATACATTCCCATATTTACAATGCTATCTACACTCCCCGAGGCTTTTGCCACCGCAGCAAACGCTCCTGCAAAAAGCATAATGACACACATCGCAAGTACATTATTATTACCCGCTCCTTTAAAGAAAATATTTACCTTCAAGGTAAAAGAAGCTCTGTAAATAAGTAACGCTGCTATAACACCTGCCAAAGCCATCAAAGGCGTGGGCAATGAATAAAAATCATTGAAATAAATACCTCCTCCTAAGAAGATAGCTACAAATATCAGTAGTGGAGTGATGGAAATGAAGTTAGGTTCTTTTTTTAAAGACATTTTAATACATGAATAAGATTTCGGGCGACAAAAGTACATATTATTTCAAAAACAAGAAATTGTTTTGTAATGAATAGATGTTCGTTTTGCGATACGCTTTGTTTTTCTAGAAGGCATACATTGATTTTCGGTCGAAAACTTCTGTATTGGTTACATCAATTCGTATTTACGGTATTAGAATAAGTGAATGCGAACTTTTCCAGCTCGTTTTTTTGATAAGTAACGTTGATTTTTCGACAGAGACCTATACATTAAGGACAAAATTTATTTCATTTCTTTAATCAAATAAAGATAGACGGGGAAATGGTCGGAATAGCCCCATGTGTAATTACCGTTGGACATACTTCTGAAGGGATACCCTTTGTAACGCCCCGCTTGGTTGGTCAAGTAAGGTTTATTGAAAACGCCTGCTTTCCAATATCGGTAGGTCGATTTATCCTCTTTGAGAAGCTCTTGTGTGAAGTAAATTTGGTCGAACAAATTCCACCCGTCCTGATATGCCAACGAACCGATGCCTTTTTTTAGCATTTCTTCCATTGGGTTATACAACCCACCTACTTTCACTTTGTTTTTTCTTCCTTCGGTTTGGAGGATATTCTTGAAACTGGAGTTCGTTGGGTCATCATTGAAGTCGCCCATGCTCAGTATTTTGGCATTAGCATCTTTGGCTTGTAAGGAATCTATTATTTTTTTGTTTAACGCTGCGGCTGCTTCTCGTTTGGGACGGCTTGCGGCTTCTCCCCCACTACGCGAAGGCCAGTGATTTACGATGAAATGCACTTGTTCCCCATCCAGCAACCCACTTACCAAAAGCTGATCGCGTGTGTAGCGACGCTTTCCGTCAGGCTCATAAACGACTAAATCATGTTTAGATGAGGCAGTAGGTTTAAATACATTTTTCTTGTAAATCAAAGCTACATCTATCCCTCGACTATCGGGAGAATCGTAATGTACAATGCCGTAATTGTATTTCTTTAAATAATCTGTATTTATTAAATCTACAATTACTTCTTTATTTTCTATCTCACACATTCCAACTATATCGGGAGCCTGTTTGGTGATGTCGCTTCCTATTTCGGAGATAACTTTTGCGATTTTCTGAACATGGTCATTATACACCTTAGATGCCCAGCGGTCGGCACCATCAGGAGTACGGTCATCGTCAAATTTATTAGGGTCATTAATTGTATCAAATAGATTTTCTACGTTATAAAAGGCGATAGTTCTAACCATAAATTTCTTTTCTTGTGCTTCTTGTGCTTCTACTTTTGATAATCCCAACAGAAGTACTGTAACCCAAAGTAATACGTAATATTTTCTGTTCATATTCTTTACTCAATGTAATTTTTATTCAAATTCTAATTTTAATTGTGTAGAAAACAACTGGAATGACTTTCGGTGATAGGGTGTAATTCCGTATTTTTCAATTGCTTTTCGATGTTCGGCGGTAGGATAGCCTTTATTTTTCTTCCAAAAGTACATCGGATACTCGTCATCAATTTGTTCCATATAAATATCTCGATAGGTTTTTGCCAGTACCGAAGCGGCGGCTATTGTTTGTATTTTAGCGTCTCCTTTCACTACGCAAGTGTGCGGAATACTTTCATATTTTACAAACTTATTTCCATCAACAGCAATAAAATCAGGCGTTTGAGAAAGCTGTGCCAATGCTCTGTGCATCGCAACGATAGAAGCTCTTAGAATATTAAGCTCGTCTATTTCGGCAGGAAACACGTGTGCCACAGCGTACGAAATTGCTTCCCGTTCAATGACGTCCTTTAACATAAAACGCTGTTTTTCTGACAGTTGCTTAGAGTCCGTTAATATTTCATTTTTGAAATCTTGAGGCAAAATAACCGCTGCTGCCGTAACAGGACCTGCCAAACAGCCTCGTCCCGCTTCGTCCGTACCTGCTTCATTATGTGTGTGATAAAATAATTGCATCGGTGTAGATTATCCTACTAATTTTATTTTGCAAATATAAGATTTATTTTGGACAATTATTTTTCTGTGAAAAAAATCATTTTCTCTTCTTCTTTTGTACGCATTTGGAGGCTATCGGTATCTGTTTTGTCTTTATATCCGCATAGATGTAATACTCCGTGAGCCATTACACGTAGCAGTTCGGTTTGGAAAGAAACACCAAAATCATTGGCATTATCCTGAACTCTTTCCACCGAAATAAAAATATCGCTTGAAAGCACATCGCCCTCAGTATAATCAAAAGTAATAATATCAGTAAGTGTATCGTGATTAAGGTATTCAACATTGATTTGATAAAGATAATTATCATCACAGAAAATATAATTTATATCTCCCAATTCTTTGTTTTCAGAAACAATAATCTTTTCAATCCACTGCTTAAAAATCAGCTCAGAGTAAGGAAGTTCAAAATTGGTTTCGTAGTTAAATGTTATCATAAAATTTATCTCAAATTATATAACCACAAAAATAGAAAAATATTTTTTAGTTTTCTTTGTACGATACAAAAATGATTTATTACAACTGTATTTGATATTAATCATTATGATATTTAACAAAAAAAACACCCGAAAAGTTGTTTTTCTTACTATGACAACTTCTCGGGTATTTTTTGAAATAAAAATTTAAAATACTAATCTCTTGAAGCAGAAACTATTCGTAACGCCCAATAAATAAGCATTGCAAGCGAACCTAAAGCCGCTACCAAATAGGTTCTTGCAGCCCATTTTAGAGAATCTGCCGCTCCTTCATATTCTTGTGGAGCTAACATATTTTTATTTTTTAACCAAGCCAAGGCTCTGTTACTTGCATCGTATTCCACAGGCAAAGTAATAAAACTGAACAATGTAGCCAAAGCCGACATTATAAGCCCTGCAACTGCCACATAAAGTCCCAAATGTGAAGCTGCCATTAATGCCAATCCTCCAATAATTACCCACGTAGAAAGATTGGAAGTAACGCTTACTATAGGCACTAATTTGGAACGCATTGTAAGCCATTTGTATGCCTGAGCGTGCTGTACTGCGTGTCCTACTTCGTGAGCGGCTACAGCTGCCGCAGCGGCGTTACGCAGGTTGTAAACACCTTCACTTAGGTTCACGGTTTTATTCACTGGGTTATAATGGTCAGTAAGCATTCCTGGGGTAGAAATAACTTTTACGTCATAAATCCCGTGGTCATGTAGCATCTTTTCTGCAATTTCAGCTCCTGACATATTGTTTCTGAGATGTACTTCAGAATAATGTTTAAATTTGCGTTTCAATTGCCAACTAACCAACCAGCTAACTAATGCAATCGCTCCAATAATAATATAATATCCTATCATAATATATTCAATTAAAAAATACTTCTTTATTACTTCAAAATGTTTGCCAAAAATTGGAATACACATAAAATACTGAAATTTTGTCAGTTTTCAGTCAAAAATCTTCTTTTTGTATATTCCAATTATAAAAATTTGATTTAGTGCGTTCTTCGTCGCATACGCATATTAAGAAACTCAACTCCAAGAGAGAAAGCAATCGCAAAATAAAGATACCCTTTTGGTACAGCCCCAACCTCTTGACCTGCAAGTACTGCGTGAGATAAGTGCATACTTTCGGTAATAAGCATAAATCCTATCAAAATCAAAAAGGCAAGTGCCAAAATCTGAATAGAAGGGTTGCGATTAACAAAACTTCCCACAGGATTTGCAAATAAAATCATAATTCCCACAGAAATAATAACAGCAATAATCATAATGTAAAGAGCTCCTTCAAGTCCATTAGTCATTCCTACTGCTGTAAGAATACTATCTATAGAGAAAATAAGGTCAATAATTAAAATCTGAGCAATCACATTGCTAAAAGAAGCTCCGCGAGATTTCCCTGCCTCTTGCGAATCGGTAATGTGGTCTATATGATTTACTTTTGAATGGATTTCTTTGGTAGATTTGTACAATAAGAAAATACCTCCCACGAGTAATATAAGTGCCTGACCATTGAAATCGGCTTTGAACCAACCCCAATCGAAACTTATCCAAGGCTCTTTAAGCTGTACAAGTAGTGAAATACAGAAAAGTAACCCGATACGCATAAACATAGCCAAAAAGAGACCTAAGCGAGTTGCTTTTTTACGTTGTTCTTCTGGAAGTTTTCCTGTTACAATTGAGATAAAAATAACGTTGTCTATCCCAAGAACAATTTCTAAAAAAGTTAAAGTAAGTAATGCTATGATAGCATCAGCGGTAAATAAAAATTCCATAAATATAGATAAATTTAGATGTTATTAAACATAATTAATTATTAGTTTCGGTTTTTCTGCTTTTCATTGCTTTAAAAAAGGCAGCTCGGCTTAGTGGCTCGTAAGTATCCTGTTCGCCAAGCATATACAGATTTTCATTTTCTGATTTTCGGAAACTGAAATTGGCTAAATTTCCTGTTCGTGTACAAACGGCGTGTACTTTGGTTACATATTCGGCAGTAGCCATCAAGGCAGGCATAGGACCGAAAGGTTTGCCTTTATAATCCATATCCAATCCTGCTACAATAACACGCATTCCTCTGTTAGCCAAATCATTACACACATTTACAATCTCATCATCAAAAAATTGGGCTTCATCAATACCTATTACATCACAACCATCGGCAAGTAGCAAAATATTAGTAGCTGCTGGCACAGGTGTAGAATGAATTTCAGTAGCGTTGTGCGAAATCACTTTACTTTCATCATAGCGAGTATCAAACGAGGGTTTGAAAATCTCTACCTTCTGTTTAGCAAACTGGGCTCGCCGAAGTCTGCGTATGAGTTCTTCGGTTTTTCCAGAGAACATTGAGCCACAAATAACTTCTATCCAGCCGAATTTTTCTGTATGATTTGTCGTGTTTTCTAAAAACATATTTTTTAGAAAGTATATAAAAGTCCTATTCCTAATATTTGTTTGAGCTGTGTTCTTGCTCCATATTCTTGTATTTGTCCATTGGCATCAGTATAGGAATGGAACTTCACATCGTCATCATATTTAATATGAATTCCAATACGTGCCTGTACATAACTATTTACTTTGAAATTTAGGTTAGATTCCCAATCTACATCAATATTCCCGAATTTATTTAGGTAATCTCCATAGAAATTAAACACATTTTCCAATCGAATATCCTCATCAAGTTTTTTATTCCATCTTCCTGATACAGAGAATCCAAGCTCTGTATTCGTTCTTTTTCCCTGCCGAATAATTCGCCCATTGGAATCATACTCCGCTCCATCTACTCCAAAAGCTCCTTGGTTGGCTAAGGTTCTATCCCAAACTAATGTAGTTTTCTGAGTTAAAGGAGACAAAAATAAGTTAAAATCATTATCAGGAGCAAATTCTACCCCCAATCCTAAATAAACATAAGCAGGAGCCATAAATTTAGAAATTGGTTTTTCAGTATCGGGGTAAGCATATCCGTTACTAAATTGGGAAAGAAACTGAAAACGAGCTGTATAGTACCAAAAAGAAGAAGCATTACCTCTATATCCTAAAGCTGATATAAAAGATAATTTATCATCTGTTTTGCGAGGTCCCCTACCCTTTTGGGCATTCATACCGTAATTCACTTCAAGTTCATTATCCCAAAAATAAGTGCGTTCCGAAAATCTACGACGAAATTTGGCATTCATAAGAGCCGATACGGAGTTTTCCCCTCCCGCACTCCAATTCGCAAAAGCAACTTCGCTCAAATTCAAACTTATTTGATTGAATTTGAACCATTTTTCTTGTCTCTGTTTGTATCTATTAAACGAAAATTTTAAAGCATCTTGGTCTTCTTTTATTTTAATAGAATCCGTTTTGGTAGGTTGTTCTACTCCTTTCGCTCGACGTATTTGTCCAGAAACTGTTGTAGTAAAAACAGTAATAAATAATAGCAAGGTGATTTTTCTCATTTCTTTATTGATTTTCAAATTGTATATTTAGCTTTTCAACCAACCCAACAGGGTCTAAACCAACCATTTTTTGCAAA
>JAUNHN010000214.1 GCA_030523915.1 Capnocytophaga sp.
AAGTAACCCAAATTATTTCTAAACTTATCTAATTTTTCTTCAAAAAATAAAAGTTTCAAGAAAATTTAGTATTTTTGTTAAATCTATCTAAACTTCTTTTCAAGAATCTAACTATCAACTCTAAATGTTACATTTAGGGGCTGTGATGAAATTTATTGGGTTTTAGGTTTATTGAAAAAAAAAATCTTAAAAAATTATGTCTGTAAAAGTAATAAAAAACTGTGATATGAGGATGGTATATTTTTATGTAATGGTATTATCAATGAGTTTTGTATCTTGGGGGCAAACTACAATATATAAGGGAAAAGTCATAGATACAACACAAAAACCTATACCCTATGCAAATATTATAGCTATCAAAACGAGTAATGAAACATTTATAAGAGGGGTAATTACAGATGATAACGGATTTTTTCAGTTAGAAATTCAGCCAGAAAATACTTTTTATATAGAAATTAACTCCTTGGGGTATAACAAAGTGGTTATACATCCTACAGAAACCGACTTAGGGACTATTACGTTAACAAAAAGAGTTATAGAATTGGAAGAGTTTGTGGTTGTTGGAGAGAAAAAAATCATTGAGCAAAAAGTAGACAGATTAGTGTTTAATGTGGAACATTCAATGGTAGCAAATAATGGTAGTGCTATAGATGTGCTAAAAACAACACCTGGAGTGCAATTGAATGATGATAATATTAATATTGTAGGAAAATCAAGTGTAAGAGTTTTGATAAATGATAGAATAGTTCAGTTTTCAGGAGAAGAATTAATTAATTATTTAAAAGGAATTGCTTCTGACAACATTAAAAATATAGAGGTTATTACCACACCTCCTGCCAAATACGAAGCTGAAGGAAACGGAGGACTTATCAATATCGTTCTAAAAAAAAGTGAGAAAAATACTTGGAATAACCAAATACGAAGTTCATATATTCAAAAATCGTATCCTGCGATACAACTTGGCAATACATTTAATTATAGCTATAATAGATGGGAGGCATTAGCTTCTGTAGATGTTAGAAAAGGTCATAGCCGATATAAATCAGATTCCTTTATTCATTATCCTATTGAATTATGGGAAAATTTATCAACAACAAAGAGTAGTGAGGATTATTTATCTGTAAGATTGGGGGCAGATTATCAATTAACACCAAAATCAAATATGGGATTTTTATATTCGGGATATTATTATACTCCAAATGCAAAAGAAGGGGGAAATACGTCTATTTTTGACACTAATAATAGAGAAATTGGAAAAATTGAGAACGACGGAGCTACTAAAGAAGTTGGAAAACAAAATAGTTTTAACGTTCATTTTGTGCAAAAATTAGATACTTTGGGTAGAAGTATATCGATAGATTTGGACTATTTTAACTATAACAATGATAGAAATAGGGAGTTCACAAGTGATAGAACTGGAAATCGGACATTGTTTCAAAAATCAAATAATATAGGAATCCAAAAAATTGTAAATTATAGCACAAAAATTGATTTTGAACATCCTATAAAGTGGGCAAACTTCACTTATGGAGGAAAAATTACTCAAACAAAAACGGATAATGAAGTAAATTTCTTCGATTTGACTAACGGAACCCCTATTTTAGATGCACAAAAAAGTAATGTTTTTGAATATACAGAAAATATACAAGCTTTATATGCAGATATGGCGAAAGACTTGGGAGAGAAGTGGAAAGTAAAATTAGGATTACGGGTAGAGAATACACAAACAAAAGGTTTTTCAAAAAAAATGAATCAAGTAAATACACAAAAATATTTGCGATTTTTCCCAACAATATATCTGAATTATGTGAAAAACCAAAATAATATTTTCAATTTATCATATAGTAAACGTATTGGCAGACCAAGTTTTTCTCAATTGAATCCGTTTCGTTTTTATCTGAACGCTAATTCATATGTTACGGGAAATCCCTACTTACAGCCATCTATCAGTAATTATTTAGAATTTAAATACGTTTTCAAAAACAATTTAATAACTGATATTTTTCTTGAAAAAAGCAATGGTGCTTCTTCACAAGTTTCAAGTCTTGATGTAGTAAATAACATACAAGTTTATATTTTTGAAAATATAGGGAGTGATTATACTTACGGATTGAGACAAACGATTCTTTACAATCCTTTTAATTGGTGGAATACAACAAATATGTTTGCTTTTTATTATTTTGGAATGGATATCAATAGGAATTTGAATTTTGAGAGTAAAATAAATAATGGTTGGGTTTGTCAATTCTATACAAACCAAGTATTTTCCCTTAATCAAAAAAAAACAATACAAGCAGAAGTTACATTTTTTGCAAGTAGCAAAAGTTTTCGACTATTTGATGTTTTAGATCCTTATTATAAATTAGATATAGGCTTCCGAATGCAATTTTT
>JAUNHN010000215.1 GCA_030523915.1 Capnocytophaga sp.
CGTCTTTTTTTAGCAAAGGCAACACGGCTACTTTGGTAGGTGAAAGCACAAACGGCAATCGCAAAACGGTGCGAGTATCGCCTCCTTCTAAGCTCTCCTCTTGCAATGCGTTGGAGAAAACAGCCAAAAACATTCTATCTAAACCGATAGAGGTTTCAAGCACATAAGGCACATAACTTTTATTTTCCTCAGGGTCAAAATATTGTAATTTTTTTCCTGAATATTTCTCGTGGTTGCCCAAATCGAAATCTGTGCGAGAATGGATTCCTTCTAATTCTTTAAAGCCAAACGGAAAACGGAATTCAATATCACAAGCAGCATCGGCATAATGAGCTAGCTTTTCGTGGTCGTGGAAGCGGTAATTTTCATTGCCCATACCTAACGAAAGATGCCACTGTAAACGAGTTTGTTTCCAATGTTCGTACCATTCTTGCTGTGTACCAGGTTTGATGAAAAATTGCATTTCCATTTGTTCAAATTCACGCATACGGAAAATAAACTGACGTGCTACGATTTCATTTCGGAAGGCTTTTCCTGTTTGGGCTATCCCAAAAGGAATTTTCATACGTCCCGTTTTTTGTACATTTGAGAAATTGACAAAAATTCCTTGTGCGGTTTCGGGTCTGAGGTACAAATCCATAGCTGTATCGGCAGTAGCTCCAAGTTTAGTACCAAACATCAGATTGAATTGCTTCACATCTGTCCAATTTCGCGAACCTGATTCAGGACACGCTATTTCTAATTCTTCTATCAAGGCTTTAACATCTGCCAAATCCTCGTTTTCCAAAGATTTTCCCAAACGTTTCAAGATGGTTTCGGCTTGTTGCTTATACTCAAGTACTTTTGCATTTGTACTTACAAACTGCTCTTTATCAAAGGTTTCTCCAAAACGCTTTTCGGCTTTTGCTATTTCTTTTTCTATTTTGGCTTCTATCTTAGCTACGTGGTCTTCTACCAGTACATCAGCACGATAACGCTTTTTAGAATCTTTGTTGTCAATCAATGGGTCATTAAAAGCATCTACGTGTCCCGAAGCCTTCCACGTAGTGGGATGCATAAAAATTGCTGCATCAATACCTACGATATTTTCGTTAAGTTGTACCATCGCTTTCCACCAGTATTCGCGAATGTTTTTTTTGAGTTCAGCTCCATTTTGTCCATAATCATACACTGCACTAAGTCCGTCATAAATTTCGCTTGAAGGAAAAATGTAGCCATATTCTTTTGCGTGAGAAATCACTTTTTTGAAAAAATCTTCTTGATTTATCATAGTTTACAAAGTTAATTATTTGAAAAAAATAAATGTTTTTGAAAGGGAAATTAAAAAATATTTCAAAAATTTCATTTTGTAATATATTGAAAAACAATCGTTTACAAAAAGTAATGTTTTATAAAAAATTTAACGCACAAACATAGTAAATAATTTTAAAAAAAACATACTTTTGCTAATCAAAATAACTCTGATTATGCTTTTTTCGGATTTGCTTTCGGTAATTTTTCCTGCCTATTGTGCAGATTGTGGTTGTGTTTTGAGTCGCAAAGAATCGTTTTTATGCCTTACATGCCGAGGAAAATTACCCGAAACACAAATGCATTTGCAGGAAAAAAACCGAATTACAGAACGTTTTTATGGTCAGTGCGATTTGTATTGTGCCACATCCTTATTCTATTTTCAAAAAGATAGTGCTGTACAGCATTTAATTCATCAGCTTAAATACAAAGGCAAGGAAGAAATCGGGGCGTGGCTGGGAGTGTGGCTGGGTGAGAAAATAAAATCCATACCCAAATTCCAGCAAACTGATGCCGTAATTCCTGTTCCTTTACATAAAAATAAGTTAAAATCACGCGGATATAATCAAGTTGCTCTTTTTGGGAAAGAATTGGCTCGAATTTTGCAAGTTGAGTACATAGATGATGTTTTGGTAAAAATTAAAACAAATACCACACAAACTCAAAAAGATTTGTGGTCGCGTTTTAAGGATAGCAGAGATATTTTTTCAATTCAAAATAAAGAAAAAATATGTGGGCGAAATATATTGCTTGTTGATGATATTATTACCACAGGAGCAACTGTGGAAAGCTGTTATAATCAGCTAATTAAAGCGGAAAATGTAAAAATAGGCTTAGCTACAATGGCATTTTCTTTACTAAGTGATTAAACCTTTTGCTACAAAGAGCGTCTAACCAAAAACAATGAAAAAGTAAATAATAAATAATTAAATATTAATAAAGATGAGAAACACCCTAAAATTAATCGGAGCAGCATTTTTAATGTTTGCATTTAGTACAAACGTACAAGCACAAGCTGTAACTGCAAAAGAAAACGTGCAGATAGAGCAAGAAAAAGATGGAGTTAGACAAGAAAAAGACGGCATCAAACAA
>JAUNHN010000049.1 GCA_030523915.1 Capnocytophaga sp.
ATATATCAGCGTTTTAGGCTTCGGAATGGGAAATTATCGCGATGATATGATAAAAACAATTGCCAACAAAGGAAATGGAAATTATGCGTATATTGACAATATTACTGAGGCTAAAAAAGTGTTAATCAATGAGTTTGGTGGCACATTCCATACCATAGCCAAAGATGTCAAATTACAAATAGAATTTAATCCAAAATACGTAAAAGAATATCGTTTAGTAGGTTACGAAGATAGATTGCTCAATAACGAAGATTTCGATGATGACCAAAAAGATGCTGGCGAAATAGGCTCAGGACATACAGTAACTGTTTTTTATGAAATCATTCCAGCTGATGGAAAAAAAGAAAATAGCTTACGCTATCAAGACCAAGAACTTAATAGCAAAGGCTCAAAATCCTCCGAAATAGCTTTTCTTAAAATACATTACAAAAATCCGAATCCAACTTTGGGCAAAAGTATTAAAATATCAGAACCTATTGATTTTCAGTTAAAAGAAATTAATAACACTTCAGAAAACTTCCGTTTTGCAGCTGCCGTAGCCCAATTTGGAATGCTACTCAGAAACTCGGAGTACAAAGCTAATGCTACCTATCAACAAACCATTGATTTAGCCAAAAATGCCATTGGAAAAGATGAAGAAGGTTATCGCAAAGAATTTATCCGACTTGTAGAAAGTGCCAAACTTTTAGCCAAAGAAAAGTAAAATAATCATCTTATTTTCAACATTTTAATATCAACTCCTTACAATGTACAATTAACATTTGCCATTGTAGGAGTTTCTCTTTGGAATATATCAAATGTAATAATATGTTAAACTAATACTAAAGTTTCTTTCTTATTTCTTTTATTTACCTAAATAGATGTACTTTTATCGCTTAATTAAATAAATTTATAATGAAAAAAATATGTATTACGTTCATCGCTTTTTTGCTATTAACGCCGATAGCTCGTGCCGATGAAGGAATGTGGTTTTTAATGTTCATTGAACGCTTAAATCAGCGTGATATGCAGAAAATGGGTTTACAACTTACTGCCCAAGAAATTTATAGCATCAATAATCATAGCTTAAAAGATGCTATCGTACAATTTAATGGAGGCTGTACTGCCAGTATTATTTCCAAAGATGGATTGGTTTTGACCAATCACCATTGTGGATACGGAAATATTGCCGAGTTGTCCTCTCCAGAACACAATTATTTACGCGACGGATTTTGGGCTAAAACTAAACAAGAGGAGTTGGCTCCTAAAAACTCATATGTTCGTTTTTTTGTCAGAATGGATAATGTTACTGACCGAATTTTAGGAGTTACCAAACCTGATATGAGCGAAGCTGAGCGTGAAGCAGCTATTAATCGCGAAACAGCAAAAATCCAACAAGAACATAGCGAAGGAGGCAAATACGTAGTTTCTGTACGTCCTTTTTTTCAAGGAAATGAATACTATTATTTTGTATATCAAGACTTTGAAGATGTTCGCTTGGTAGGAACTCCTCCTGAAAGCATTGGGAAATTCGGTGGCGATACAGATAATTGGGAATGGCCAAGACAAACGGGAGATTTTTCTCTTTTCCGTGTATATACCGATAAAAATGGAAATGCTGCTGAATATTCACCAGAAAATATCCCTATGCAGGCTAAATCATACTTAAAAGTGAGCTTAAACGGAGTTCAAGAAAATGATTTTGCTATGATATTGGGCTACCCTGGGCGTACAAATCGCTGGGAATCATCATATTGGATTGACCAAAAAGTTAATTACTCATATCCTGCTTGGGTAGAAGGGTCTAAATCCTGTATGGATGCCATGAAAAAATACATGGACAAGGACGATGCTGTTCGCCTATTATATGCCTCAAAATATTCGCAAATAGCAAATTATTGGAAAAATCGTCAAGGAATGATTGATGCTTTGAAAGCTCATAAAACAGCTGATACAAAACGAAAAACCGAGAAAAAATTTGCCAAATGGGCTAACAAAAAAGAAAATAAAGCCGAATACGGAAACGTACTAAGCACAATGGCTGATTATTTTGAGAAAACAAACCATAAATCGGCTGATGAGAATTACCTAATTTCGATACTAAGAGGAAGTAATTTTGCTGCTGCTCCTTATGGATTAGGCACTCAGCTTGAGAAACTTGCTAATTCTTCAGGCATTGAACAATTTACTTTGGCAGAACAAATAGAATCAGTTATAAATGATTTTTATGACAAAATTTATATTCCGTTAGAAAAAGAAGTTCTTGCTACTACTTTGCAATTATATGTAAGTAAAGGCAAAAATATAGCCGATGAAGTAGCTCGGATTAACAAAGCCTATAACGGAGACTTTAATAAATATGTTAATGAAGCATTTGAAAAAAGTATTTTAGGTTCAAAAGAAAATGTAAAATCTTTCACTAACAATCCTAACATTGAGAAAGTTAACAACGACCCTTTAATAATTTTGTCTAAATCACTAATGACAAAATATCGTGAAAACTCAGAAGCACAAATAGCTCAACTTGATACATATAGCAAGGCTTATCGTACTTTTGTTAAAGGAATGCGTGATTCCAAAATTAGTACTATCTTATATCCCGATGCTAATTCTACGCTTCGTTTGACCTACGGAAAAGTAAATCCACTACCTACCGACAAACGTAATTTTGATGTATCGAAGAACTTTTATACAACATCTAAAACTTTGGCTCAAAAGTACAAAGCCAATGACCCTGAATTTGATATGCCAAAAGAAATGCTTACTATGTTTACCAATAATGATTTTGGTAGATATGCAGATAAAAAAGACGGCACTTTGCACATTAATTTCTTGACAGACAATGATATCACAGGAGGAAATTCAGGTTCGCCTGTAATGAATGGCAAAGGAGAACTTATCGGGTTAGCGTTTGACGGAAATATCGAAGCTATGGCAGGAGATGTTATTTTTGACAAGAACTTACAACGTACCATTAACGTAGATATTCGTTACGTACTTTGGGTTATTGATAAATTCTCAGGAGCAAAACACATTGTAGATGAGATAACTATCGTAAACTAAAAAAAACAGAACATATAAAAAATAGGCTACACTTTTAAAAGAAGGTAGCCTATTTTTTTTTTAGATTTATTTAATAAAATAATTGAATTATTTTGATTTCCCTTGATTTGCAACGCTATTGATAGCAGCTGCAATAGCTTCTTGATCACCGAGATAGTAACTTTTAACTGGTTTTAAATTAGCATCCAATTCGTAAACTAATGGCACTCCTGTTGGAATATTTAGCTTTAAAATTTCAGCTTCGCTAAGCCCATCTAAATATTGAACTAATGAACGTAAACTATTTCCGTGAGCAGCGATGATAATGCTTTTTCCTGCCTTAATAGCTGGAGCAATATCACTGAACCAAAATGGTAACATACGGTCATAGGTATCTTTTAAACTCTCTCCTCCTGTTTTTTCTTCGGGAGTCAAATTATGGTATCTACGGTCGTGCGAAGGATGTCTTTTGTCCGTTACTTCAATAAGTGGTGGTTTTACATCATAAGAACGTCTCCACAAAAGCACTTGGTCTTCGCCATATTTTTCTGCTGTTTCTGCTTTGTTTAATCCTTGTAAAGCACCATAACTTTTTTCGTTCAAACGCCAGCTTTTAGTGGTAGGAACCCATAAATCACCCATTTCGTCCAAAGCATAATTTAACGTTTTGATAGCTCTTTTTAAAACAGAAGTAAAAGCTAAATCAAATTTGAATCCTTCGCTTTTCATAATTCTTCCTGCTGCACGAGCCTCTTCTATTCCTTGTTCTGTTAAATCAACATCTTCCCAACCTGTGAATAAATTAAGTTTGTTCCACTCACTAAGTCCATGACGTAATAATACAACTTTATACATATTTTATATTTTTAATTAATTACTCTGAAATAAGCACAAAGATAACACAATTATTTCTTTAATCAGAAGTCTATGACAGAAATTTAAGTCTTAAATGTATTTTTCTTTTGATTATTTTTATTTTTCTCGTATCGCAAAATAAAAACTATTCCACTTGTGAATCATAAAACTCTCTGTAATAACCATTTAGTTCAAAAAGCTCTTCGTGTGTACCTTGTTCTACTAATTCTCCCTGATTAAGCATCAAAATTAAATCCGCATTTTTGGTTATGGAAATCCGATGGCTTACAACAATTACGGTTCTATCTCTGAAAAATTCGTTCAAATTTTGAAGAATTCTCTCCTCTGTATCGGTATCTACTGCCGAAAGACAATCGTCAAGCAAATAGATTTCAGCATCTTTAAGTAATGCCCGAGCGATGGAAATACGTTGTTTCTGTCCACCGCTAAGTGATACACCTCGTTCCCCCAGAACCGATTCATATTGATGTGTAAAATCTACAATATTGTGATGTACCACAGCTCGGGTTGTAGCTTCCTCGATTTGTTCTTGCGTAGCATTTTTATTTCCAAAAAGAAGATTATTTTTAATCGTATCCGAAAATAAAAACGATTCCTGTGGAACTACCGAAATACTTTCCCGCAAACTATGTAAATTTATTTGTTCAATAGGTTTATTGGAAATAAAAATTTGTCCTTTAGAAACATCATACATTCGGGTTATGAGGTCAATAATCGTAGTTTTGCCACACCCTGTTTTACCAATAATAGCTACCGTTTGCCCTTTCTTAATATCGAAAGATACATTTTTTAAAGCCTCAATTCCCGTATCTTGATATGTAAAACTCACATTATCAAAGCGAATATTTCCTTGTATTTTTTCTGTATCTGAATTTTTATTTTGAATATCAGGGACTTCTGCAAGAAATTCATTAATTCGTTTTTGTGAGGCTTCTGCTTGCTGAATGATAGAACTCACCCACCCCACCGTTGCTACTGGCCAAGTTAGCATCATTACGTAAATACTGAATTTTACAATTACCCCTACCGAAGTAATTTCTCCCAAATAATAAAGCCTTCCGCCCATAAAAATTACAAAAAGCAAACTTAATCCTATCATCAGAATCATCGTAGGAAAGAAAATAGCTTGAATTTTTGCTAATTTGACATTTTTACGTTTTCCTTCTTCTGCCAAATCAGATAACTGACTGTTAATCAAAGGTTCATCATTATAGGCTTTAACCACACCAATTCCTGAAAAAGTTTCTTGTGAAAAAGAAGAAAGGTCTGACAAAAATTGCTGTACCACCAGAGTTTCTTTATTTATTTTTCGGCTCATCACATAAATAAGTACCGACAAAATAGGTAGAGGAATTAACGTATAGAGAGTCAATTCTACCGAAGTATAAAACATCAGCGGAATCACACACACGAAAAGCGTAATGGTTTGTACACTATACATAATAGCAGGACCTGCATACATACGCACCTTTCCTACATCTTCACTAATGCGATTCATCAGGTCGCCTGTGCGATTTTTTTTGTAAAAATTAAGCGAAAGCTGTTCATATTTTACAAAAATTTCATTTTTCATATCGTACTCAATGTATCGCGACACATTAATAATGAGCTGACGCATAAAAAACGTCAAAATTGCCGAAAGAATCGTAGTACCTATGATTATTAAAGCGTATTTCAGCAAAAGATATGTGATGTGCGAAGTGTTTTTTTCTGTAGATTTAGCATATTCTTCTATGGCTGAAATGGAATTTTGCACATATTCGGGCATAAATAACGAAAAAATGCGAGCTATTATAGTAATAAAAATTCCTAATATTAAATGATAACGATATTTATAAAAATATTTCCGAATATGACGTAAATGAGGCATACTTATTTTTTTAGAATACAAAAATAGAGAAAATAGTTGAATGATTATATATTTTTTTATCAATAACGATATTTTTTTGCTAAAATCAAACAAACCAACAATTCTGCCAAAGCCTTTCCTCACCAATGATATATAATTATTAGTCAGTCCTAATGAATTGTTTAATCATTTGTTTTCTTAATGCAAAAATGCAAAAATAAAATAAACTACATATTTAAGTAATTTTTTTTCGGAAAAAATATTGAACAATTCTATATATTAATTTTGTTTTACCAAAAAACAACGAAAAAATCACTTTTAACCAACAAAAATAACTTAAAAGGCAAAAAAACATTACTTCAAGAAAATCAATTAGTTACGTATAAAATATATCTTAAAATTAATTTATAAAAATGTAAAAAATCAATAAAAGCTATGCAGAATAAGAATAAATTATTAGTTTTGCGAGATTTAAAGAAAAAACGAAAAATTATTATGTTGGTATTACAAGCACCTATTAACCCAACAGAGCTTACAACTGAACCTGCTCTGGTAGAGGAAAAAACACTTTCAGTTATGGATATGATAATCAATGGCGGAACTGCTAATATTATCATTATCGGTGTACTATTTATTATGTTGGCGGTTGCCTTATTCATTTATTTTGAAAGGTTATTTGCCATTAAGTCAGCTTCTAAGATTGACAAAAACTTTATGATGAAAATTCGTGATGGCATTTCGGCAGGAAAATTAGAAGCCGCACGAATGTTCTGCGTTCAGTCAAATACACCTGTGGCACGCCTTATTGAAAAAGGAATTTCGCGTATTGGCAAGCCCCTTGAGGACATTAACAAAGCTATTGAAAACGCAGGAACATTAGAGGTTTACAAATTAGAGAAAAATACAGCTATTTTGGCTACTATTGCAGGAGCTGGTCCTATGATTGGATTTTTAGGCACGGTTGTTGGTATGATTATGTCATTCCACGAAATGGCTTCGGCGGGTGGACAAGCTGAAATGGGAGCTTTGGCTGGAGGTATCTATACCGCTATGGCTACTACTGTGGCAGGACTTATTGTAGGAATTATTGCTTATATGGGATACAACCACTTGGTAGTACGTACAGACAAAGTTGTTCACCAAATGGAAGCAAATGCAGTAGAATTTTTAGACCTATTGAACGAACCTGTTTAAACCAAACCTCCTAAAAAACAAATACAAAAATGAAAATAAGAGGTCGAAATAAAGTCAGCCCTGAATTCAGTATGTCATCAATGACTGACATCGTATTCTTGCTGTTGGTTTTCTTTATGATTACTGCAAACAGCCCTAACGCCTTGGATTTGCTTTTGCCGAAAGCTCGTGGAAAATCGACTAACACGCAAAACGTATCTGTCAGCATAAACAAAGATATGAACTACTTTATTGATAAAAAACCTATCGCTATTGAAGACTTAGAACAAGAACTCAAAATAGCTTTGCAAGGTGTTGAAAAACCTACGATTATCCTAAGAGTAGAAGAAAGCGTTCCTATCGAAAAAGCAGTAACAGTAATGGATATTGCCAATCAAAATCAATACAAAGTAATTTTGGCTGTTCGTCCAAAATAAAATTATATGAGCTTAATTGACACAGAACATAAACGTAAATCATTAGTTCTCACTATTTTAATAATGGGATTTACTATATTTTTGCTTTTTTTTGCAGGACTGAAATATTTAGACCCTCCTCCTGAAAATGGCATTGATGTGATTTATGGGGTTGATTTACAAGGAATGGGAGAAAGAACACCTCCTCCAAGTGCTTCAAAATCAGAACCTTCTCGTCCTCAAGAAACTTCTAAACCAGAAGAAAGTTCTTCGCAGGAGGTAAAAGAAAACCTCTTAGCCCAAGATAATGATGAAGAAGTAGCTGTGCCTACAGAGCCTAAGAAACAAGAAAAGAAAAAAGAAACTCCTAAAAAGGAAAAAACATCTGAAACACCTAAAAAAGAAACTACTGAGAAACCAAAAGAAGACCCTAAGCCATCTAAAGAAACGACCGATGCTCTTTCAAATATCTTAGGAGCTGCCAACGCTGGTGGAAATTCATCAACAGGACAAGGAGATGACAATGTAGCAGGCTACAAAGGAAGTCCCGATGGCGACCCTTATGCTAGTAGTTACTATGGTTCTGGTGGTTCTGGAACGGGAGGTAAAGGTTGGGGACTTAAAGGACGAAACATTCAAGCCGAAGGAAAAGTACCGCAAGAATGTAATGAAGCTGGCACAGTGGTAGTCCAGATAGAAGTAGACCGAAGTGGAAATGTAGTAAAAGCTACCCCTGGAGTAAGAGGTACTACTAACACAGCCGAGTGTTTAAAAGATGCTGCTCGAAAAACCGCCTACAAGCACAAATGGAACGCCGATGCCAATGCACCCGCTCGCCAAGTAGGCTTCATAGTAATTAACTTTAAATTAGGAGAATAAAACTTTTAAAAAACAGTTTTTCAAATAAGAGATAATTTAGAAATTACATTTGATTTCTAAATTATCTTTGCTTTTAATCAAATCTTAAATTGACAAAATTGAACTACCAAGAAACCCTTTCGTGGATGTTTAACCGCCTACCGATGTACCAACTACAAGGAAGAGAAGCGTTAAACCATAAGCTCGATAATATCCAAATGCTTACTGCTCTATTGGATTATCCTGAAAAGAAATTCAAATCGTTACACATTGCAGGAACTAACGGAAAAGGCTCATCAAGCCATATGTTAGCTTCTGTACTCCAACAGGCTGGATACAAAGTAGGCTTATACACTTCACCCCATCTGAAAGATTTTCGAGAACGAATCAAAATCAATGGAATTGAAATACCAGAAGATTACGTTATTCATTTTGTAGAAAAACACAAACCTTTCTTCGAAGAACATCATCTTTCTTTTTTTGAGATGACTGTGGGTTTAGCTTTTGATTATTTCGCAAAAGAACAAGTAGACATTGCCGTAATTGAAGTGGGATTAGGCGGACGATTTGATTCCACCAATATCATCAGTCCCGAAGTATCTTTAATTACAAATATTTCTAAAGACCACATGGATATTTTGGGGGATACATTGCCTAAAATTGCTTTTGAAAAGGCTGGAATTATTAAGAAAAATACACCTGTTGTTATCAGCGAGTACGACGAAGAAACGGCTGATGTGTTCATACAAAAAGCCAAAGAAGAAAATGCTCCTATCATCTTTGCCTCTTCCCTCTCTACCCTACTAAAAACGGATTTGCAAGGTATTTATCAAGAGAAAAACATTAAAGGAGTACTTGCCGTATTCGATTTTTTACGTAACGATTTTTGGGAAATATCCGATGAAGATATTGCTTTGGGCTTACTGAATGTAATTAAAAATACAGGCCTAAAAGGACGTTGGCAAACTTTATCAGAAAACCCTAAAATAGTCTGTGATACAGGGCATAACCAAGCTGGATTGTCCTATGTTATGAAACAAATTGCTCAGCAAAAATTCACAAAGTTGCATATTGTCTTAGGTTTTGTCAAAGAAAAAGATGTAGAACACGTACTAGATTTATTCCCAAAAGAGGCTTGTTATTACTTTTGTAAGCCAAATATTCCTCGAGGTTTAGATGTACACATCTTACATAATATAGCCTCAAAAAAAGGTTTGGTAGGCGAAAGTTATAATTCTGTGAATCAGGCATTAACTGCTGCAAAACATCAAGCCCAAACTTCTGATTTTATCTTTGTAGGAGGAAGTACTTTCGTAGTGGCTGAAGTAGTGTAAATATAATTTATATTACACACTAAAAATCAAATAATTATAATTTTTCTTGCAAGAAAAACAAAAAAATACATCAAAAAATTTGGAAGTGTAGATGTTTTTGCATTATATTTGCACCCGTAAAATAATGGAAAGGCGGGAGTAGCTCAGTTGGTAGAGCGTCAGCCTTCCAAGCTGAATGTCGCGAGTTCGAACCTCGTCTCCCGCTCAAAAAAGCAACCTAATTAAAGGTTGCTTTTTTTTTATACATTTGAATATCAGAGAATTTTATATTTATTAAAAGGAGTAAAACACACTTTATTCATTTCTAATAAATCATACAAACATTCTAAAATATCTTCCTCAGCATAAGATAAATTCAGAATCAATTCATTAGATGACATTTCTTGTTTTTTAAGCAATCCCAATATTTGCTGTTTTATTTCCTCCAAATTAACTGTCTTTTTAGTTTTTTTGGCAATACAAACCGAACAAATTCCGCAAGGCTCACTTTCTTTTTGCCCGAAATACCGCAATAATTGAATACTTTTACATTCTTCCGAATTTTCAATATAATGAAACATCGCTTCTTGTAACTCGATTTTATTTTTGTTGTATTCGTTCAGATTTTTGGCTACAACATTGATTGCCCTATCATCATCGCGTGGAACTTTGAAAATAATTTCTGCATCGGTATTTTCGTTTGTATATTCAATGATACCATCTTTTTGCAATTTTTCGAGTTGTTCTGATATTTTTTTAGCGTATATTCCTATTTTATGGGCTATTTTTTCTATATTGATAGGCGTTGTATTTTCGTAAATCCCAGGGAAATTCCGAAGCAAATAAAAGACTACATCTTTCAAATCTGTATGTACTTTTAAATAATTTATCACCTCATAACTCGACGGGATAAACCGAATGGTAGCCTTGTTGTAAAAATTTTGACTCAAAGAAATTATTGACAATCTATCAAGTAATAGAAGGGCATTGTAAGCCTTTTGGGCTTGCAAATTATAGCGTTGGCAGAATTTGGAAAACTCAAATTGAAACGGAATTTCTGCACCTTCACCGTGAGCAATTAAGAAAAAAGTATTCAATTTAGTGTAAATCAATTTGAGATAAGACACATCTACAAGCTGTTCATTAAGCTGATTTTCAGTATTTTTCAAATTTGAATCATCATAAAGCAATACTGCGAATGATTTTTCGCCATCACGTCCTGCTCGTCCTGCCTCTTGGAAATAATCTTCCACAGTAGCAGGAATTTCCCAATGGATTACTGTTCGCACATCGGGCTTATCGATTCCCATTCCAAAAGCATTTGTAGCTACCATCACCTGTACATCGTTTAAAAGCCACATGGATAGTTTTCGATTTTTTTCATCAGAAGAAAGTCCTCCGTGAAAAAAAGTAGCTGAAATTCCTTGTTCTTGCAGATAATCAGCCATTCTGATAGTTCCATTTCGGCTACGAACATAAACTATGGAACTTCCTGCATTTTTTCTTAAAATTCGCTCCAATCGTTGCCATTTATCGTTGGTTTTCAGTACTATATAGGCAATATTAGGACGTTTTAATGATGTAGAAATTACAGTAGCTTTTGGGATTGATAATTGCTGTAAAATATCCTTTTGTACCTTAGGAGTAGCCGAAGCAGTCAATGCCAAAAGTGGGACATCAGGAAATTGTTCTTTTAACCATTTACATTTCAAATATGCGGGACGAAAATCTTTCCCCCAATGGGAAACACAATGAGCTTCATCAATAGCTATAATACTGATTTTCATTGATTTAATAAAATTCTGAACTACTTCTTGTTGCAAACGTTCTGGCGATAGATACAAAAATTTATAATTCCCAAAGATAGCATTATTCAGTAAGCGTTCCAAATCTTCATAAGCAATTCCTCCTGCGATGGAAAGAGCTCTAATTCCTTTACTTTTCAGGTTTTCCACTTGGTCAGTCATCAGGGCTATTAATGGCGAAACCACAATACAAATTCCTTCTTTTACCAATGCAGGAACTTGAAATGTAATAGATTTACCTCCTCCCGTAGGCATTAATGCAAGTGTATCATTCCCTTGTAGAACTGATTCTATAACAGCTTCTTGAGGATATCGAAAGGAATCGTATCCCCAATATTTTTTTAGTACCTCAAGAGCAATATCCATACGTTATTAACTGTAAATCAATGATTTATTTTATTTCCATCTTAGTAACAATTACTTTTTCTGTACAATTTTCGACTGTTACTTCTACTTTTTTTCCTTGCAAATCTCCCTCCACTACATAAACCTTACAAGGGATAGCTTTTACATCACTTTTTGAAAAAAGTACCTCTCCGTTTGTAAAAATATTAGTGAGTTGTTCCTCTGTTATAGCAAGTGTAGGAACTATTTCCATTGTTTTGGAACGTATATCCTTGAGTACCCTACAATTAGGAAAATAACAAAATTCTTCGGTTCCTTTCTTTTTAAAGAAAAAAGTAACAATTACAATTCCAAAAGAAAGCCCAATGATATAATAACCTATACGTTTTAATATTGACATTTTTAGCGTTATAATTTTGTATTATTAATATTCAGACAAACAGCAAGTTGATAGGCTTATAAGGCAACCCAAACCATTCCGACACAGTACTATCGGTAAGTACTCCGTGATAAAAATACAACCCATTTCTAAAACTTTTATCTATATGTAGTGCATTCTCAATACCTCCTTCCTCTCCTATTTTCAGAAGGAACGGCATCAAAATATTACTAAGTGTAAATGAAGCCGTCCGAGCGTAGCGTGAGGCGATATTCGGCACACAATAATGTACTACGTTGTGTTTGACAAAAGTAGGATTTGCCAAAGTTGTAATTTGGCTCGTTTCAATGCAGCCTCCTGTATCAATACTTGCATCAATAATCACAGAGCCTTTCTTCATTAGCTGTACCATATCATCACTAACCACTACTGGAGAACGATTTTCGCCTCGCATCGCTCCAATAAGAATATTACATCGCATCAGAGCTTTTTTTAGTACTTTGGGCTGTAATGTTGAAGTAAAAACGGATTCTGGAAGTATCTGTTTTAGTTTGCGTAAATTGGTCAATGAATTGTCAAAAATTTTAACGTTTGCTCCCAAACCTATTGCCGATTTTGCCGCGGCTTGCGTAATGTCATTTGCTCCAAGTAGTACCACTTCTATAGGAGGAACTCCTGTTATGTTCCCAAACAAAAAACCTCTGCTACTTGCAATAAGTTCCGAAGCTATCAATACTGAAGCTGCTCCTGCAATTTCGCTAATAGACTGAACCACAGGGAAATTTTTATCTTCATCTTGGATATACTCAAAAGCCAAAGCCGTAATTTGTTTTTTAGACAATGCTTCAAAATATTTTTTGTTTTGAGTTTTAATCTGTAAAGCCGAAATCAAAACCGATTTAGGACGTAAGTAATTGATTTCGTTCTTAGTAGGAGGTTCCATTTTCAATACTATCGGACAGGAGAAAACCTGTTCTGTATCAAATACTATTTCGGCTCCAGCCTCGCTGTAATCTTTGTCTGAAAAATTAGCATTTTCGCCAGCCCCCGATTCTATCAAAATCTGATGTCCATTAGCTACCAAAACAGCTACATCGTCAGGAGCTAAACAAATACGTCGCTCTTGGAAAGTACTTTCTTTGGGCAAACCAATTTTTAAAGAAATCCGTTGGTTGGATACCATCAGACGCTCTTCTTGAGGCAATATTTGGAAAAGTGGAGATAATGATGACATAATTCTTCGTTTATAAAAGCACAAATATATAGAGCTATAAGCAAACAAACAAGAATTATCTAATAAATAACTTTTTATTTATTGACTTTTAAATGTTTATATATACAGAAAAATATTGCTAACATTCTGTTAAACTTTTCATTACTTCGTGATAATGTTTTAATGACGATTATATAATGTACTCATTACGTTTACTTTATATTTGGTACATACCTTTGCCCCAGAAAAATTAATGATTGTATGAACAAAATTTTATCTACTTTTTTTATGCTTTTCTCTGCAACGCTTATGGCTCAAACAGCGTTTAGTATAACAGGAATTGTAACAGACCAAGAAATGCAAGGCGAACCCTTATCATTTGCTAATGTGATAGTTAAGGAAGCAAAAAAAGGAACAATTACAGATGCCAACGGAATGTTCAAACTTGACTTAGAAGCAGGCAATTACACCTTAATGGTAAGTTACATCGGGTACGAAGAAAAAGAAATTCCTATAAAAGTAGGAAACGGAGGAGCTACACATATTGAGGTTTCCTTAGCCTCGGAGGGAGTGAATTTGGAAGAAGTTGTAGTCAGTAGCGTGGTCAATCGCGAGGCAGAAAGTGTTTTGTTAGTAGAACAAAAAAATGCGGTAATGATGAAGCAATCCATTGGAGCTCAGGAACTTTCACGAAAAGGGGTTAGCAATGCCGAAGGAGCTGTAACCAAAATTTCAGGAGTTTCAAAGCAAGAAGGTGTAAAAAGCGTTTTTGTCCGAGGATTGGGCGACAGATATAATGCTACGACATTCAATGGCTTCCCAATTCCTTCGGAAGACCCTGAATATAAGAACATTGCATTAGATTTTTTCTCCACCGACATCATTCAGAGTGTTGCCATTGATAAGGTTTTCGGGGCAGCAAGTCTATCAGATGTGGCGGGAGCAACGATAAATATCGCTTCTAAGGAATTGACCGATAATGGCGAATTAAAATTAGATATTTCTTTGGGAATGAATACATTAATAGCCAGTGCAGAGTCCTTTTTGAAACAAGACGGCGTCAATGCGTTGGGATTTTCAAACACTCAAAAACCTTCCGATAAGGCGAATGTGTATGATTTTGTGAATAGTTTAGACCCTTCGCAACCAAATTTTTTGATGAACACAAGTTTTAGCATTGCCACTGGGAAGAAAATAATGGTTAAAAATCGTCTGTTGTCAATTTATGGCGTACTTGCTCACAGTAGCGAATATTCTTTTACCAAAGAAATTATCCGAAATACCACCACCGAAGGAACTATTTTCCTTGACCAAAAAGGTAAAAAATATTCGCAGAGTATCAATCAGTTAGGAATGTTGAATGCCAAATATTCATTGGAAAAACTTCTTTTGAAATATAATTTTATGTTGGTTCATGCGAATAATCAATATGTTGGGGCTTACGAAGGCAAAAACTCAGAGCGTTATCAAGATGCCTACAATGATACTTATTTGGGCTATTTGCTTCGGCAACAAAATAACGATAATCTGTTGTTAATAAATCAATTACAATCGAATTGGAAAATCAATGATGTGTCAAACATTGATGCAGGATTCGCTTATAATTTCTTACAAGGATTAGAACCTGACAGACGCATCAATAATTTCTCTAAAACCTCAGAATCAGGCGATTATAAATTAACAGGCAGTACGGGTCGCCAGCAACGCTATTTCATTGAATTGGTTGAAAATGATATGAATGCCAAGTTGGAATATACTTACAAAATAAATCCGCAAGACGCTTCCAAATGGAAAATCGGGTACAACGGAAGATTTCTTTTTACAGATTTTCAAGCAACCGAATACGATTTGTCTTCGCAACAATTACTGAATATCAATTCGTATAAATTAGATGAATTGTACAATCAACAAAAATTGAATGCAGGTTTATTTCAGTTGGATAAAAACTTTGATTCCTACAATGTTAATAAATCAGTACATTCTATCTATTCAACATTAACCTACCAAATGCTTCCGAATATTGTACTTGACGCTGGGCTAAAAGTTGAAAGCGTGGCTATGAAGGTGGATTACAATGTAAATCGAGGTGGTACAAAAGGAAATTCTGAAATTTCAAAACGCTATCTATTGCCTACGCTCAATTTCAAATATACGCTCACTCCCAAGCACATACTACGCTTAGGAACAAGCAAAACCTATACAATGCCTCAGCCGAAAGAAATTTCGCCTTATGTGTATATTGATATTAGCTTTAAAAGCCAAGGAAATAAAGATTTAAAACCTTCGGATAACTATAATTTGGATTTAAAATGGGATTATCACATAAATAATGACGAATTACTTTCATTATCAGGATTTTATAAACATATAGTAAATCCGATAGCTCGTATTGAAGAAGGAGGTTCTGGTGGGTATTTAACTTACCGAAATATCAGCAAACACGCTACCGTTGCAGGATTGGAATTGGAATTACGAAAAAATATAGGACAAAAGGAGAATGAAATATCCAAACATAAATGGTCTTTCGGAGCAAATGCTTCATTGATTTTCACAGAGTTAGAAATTGATGTTCTCAACACACAAGCTCGAAAAACCCAATTGGAAGGAGCTGCTCCTTTCATTACAAATGCCGATATTACATATAATTTCCAAAAGAACGCAAAAAATATTTCCGCAGCATTGGTGTTTAACTATTTCAGCGACAGAATATTTACCATCGGAACGCTACAATACAAAGACATCATTGAGAAAGGTGTTCCTACGCTTGATTTTGTGTCTTCTTTTGACCTAACGAAAAAACTTTCACTGAAATTAAAAGCAAAAAACATACTAAACGCTCAACGCCAATTAACCCGAAAAGCAACTAACAATGACGGAAACATCGTATTGAATTCCTATCAAACAGGCGTTGATTTTGACTTAGGGCTATCGTATAAATTTTAAAATAAATAAAACAATGAATAATCAATTTATCAATTCAACAATGAAAACAAAAATCTTTAGAATCGGAACCGTAGCAACCTTCATCGGGTTGGCTTTAACTTCGTGCAGCAAAACAGAAGCCGAAGAGCAAATCATCACAGCAAACGCTGTACTCAAAGGAGAAATCACCCAATCACAAACCTTAGATGCCACCAAAGAATACATTTTGGACGGAGCATTGGTGATAAAAAGCGGTGCCACCCTTACCATTCCCGCAGGAACAGTTATTAAAGCCAATCAAGGTTTTGATAAATACATTTTAGTAACGCAAGGCGGAAAATTAAATGTAGAAGGAACTGCCGAAAAACCCGTGCGAATAACCGCCAATAGCACCACTCCGAAAGCTGGATTTTGGGGAGGAGTTATCATCAACGGAAAGGCAAAACTTTCAGGCGATTGGACAGACACAAGCATTCCACAAGGAAGCACCGAAATTGACAGTAGCCTTCCTTACGGCGGAACTACCGACAACGATAATTCAGGAAGTATTCAATACCTTGTTTTAGAATACACAGGAGCAAGGTCAAGTGCTGATATTGAACATAATGGACTGACTTTAAACGGAGTAGGTTCAGGAACTACCATTAAAAATGTGTATGTGTATGAATGTGCCGATGACGGAATTGAGTTCTTCGGAGGTTCGGTAAATGTAACCAATTTCTTATGCGTAAATACCGACGACGATATGTTTGATGTGACGCAAGGTTGGACAGGAACTTTGGAAAATTGCTATGGCGTGTGGGAAGGTAATTTTGCCAGCTCAGAGTCTGACCCACGCGGTGTAGAAGCCGACGGGAATTTGGACGGAGCCAACCCAATGCACACCAATCAATCCACTTTCACGATTACCAATATGACCATCAATTTGAAAATTGCCCAAAGTACCGATGCAACTAAAATAATGCAAGATGTTGTTAAAGTTCGCCGAGGGGCAACTGCGACCATCAACAATGCTTTGGTAAAAGGCACGGGGCAAGTTACCGATTTAGTGGATTTGAAAGACGGTAAAGGAAAAGGCATCGCAACCATTTCATTAACAAATGCTTTAACGACTACCATTACTGGAAAAGAAGCGAATATTGACTCTGATAATACGGCTTCGGTAGTGAATATCACCGACACGAACACAGGCTGTACAACCGATGTTTTCTCTTGGACAAAATATTCGTTCTAATTTACAAAATCAATTTTTTTATAAAAATTTCTATACTAAATAGTCAAAATGAGCAATTTCATTATATGAATTGCTCATTTTTTTATAAATAAATTCGCTACACTTTAACATTTTAATAACAATATTCTCATTATTTTTGCACTATGATTCAAAAGTATGTAAGTATATTAGTCGCATTACTCATTCTATATTCAAATTCAGGATGGGCATTGACCTTTCATTATTGCAGGGATAGGATTTCTTCTATTTCCTTGGAATATTTGCATACTCCAAAATTAGAAAAAGAAGATCCTTGCCAAGTAGAAAAATCGTGCTGTGGCGAAGAAAATAACCATAAAAAATGCTGTGATGAGCAGTCTTTCGAATCTTCAAGTTCAGATAGTAAATTCATTTCAAAAACTTTTGAATTGAATTTATATACGTTTATTTTATCCGAAATAAATTCGTATTCATTTGAAAATAAAAGCATTACAAAAACAAAAAAACGCATTCCAGCTTTTTACGTTGATGTAAATGCTCCTCCCCTCTATAAATTATATTGCCAACTCGTATTTTACGCGTAATCTTATTTTTTTATTAATCATTTAAAAATTCAAAGATTTGATAATTAATCTTTTGAATAATTAATATGTATATCAGTTTTTACTAATGTAAAATATATTTGTGT